>JAPHSC010000073.1 GCA_026193125.1 Gammaproteobacteria bacterium | reverse complement strand
GACTGCATGGCCGTCACTGGCCGAGGTAGTTATTCTTGATGTTCACATAGTGTCCTGCTGAATAAAGAAGACGCTGGATTTCCTCCTCCGTCAACTCTCGAACCGGACGTGCCGGTGCGCCACGGTACAAGTGTCTGGAGAGCAAGCGCTTGCCCGGTGACACCAGGCTACCTGCCGCCAGCAGTACATCGTCCTCGATGATTGCACCGTCCAGAACAATCGCGCCGATACCGATCAGGCAGCGATGTCCAACGGAGCAGGCATGCAGGGTTACCTGGTGCCCAACGGTGACGTCATCACCCACGTACAGGCCGCGACCACCGGGGCTGAAGGGCCCATCGTGCGTCACATGCAGTACCGCATTGTCCTGAATATTGGTGCGCTGGCCGATAACGATCTGGTGTACGTCACCGCGTACGGAAGCGCCTGGCCAGAATGAGCAGTCGTCCCCGACTGTCACGTCGCCGATCAAGGCACACAGGGGATCCACGTAAACCCTGTGTCCAAAACTTGGCTCCTTGTCGCGGTATGGTCGAATGGCAACGCTTTCTGGCATCAGTTAGCTCCTGCGCACCGTTAGCGCATGGTCACCAATTCTTCGGCACTGGTGGGATGAATGGCAATTGTATCGTCAAAATCCTGCTTGCATGCACCCATGCGTATTGCAACCGCAAATCCCTGCAACATCTCGTCGGCGCCATCCCCTATAACATGACAGCCAAGCACCCGCTTCTCGGCGCCTACGGTTACCAGCTTCATACTGGTTCTGACCTTGGTTTCCATCATGGCGTAATACATGGGCACAAATTCGCTGGTGTACACCCTCACCTCCTGGTCTGGAAACTTCTCCCTCGCCTCAGGCTCGGTCAGGCCAACGGTACCGATTGGTGGATGGGTAAAAATAACCGTCGGTATGTTCTGATAGTCCAGGTGACGCCCCGGCATACCGCCGTACAAGCGGTCAGACAGGCGACGACCCGCCGCGATGGCGACCGGGGTCAACGCCTCTCGGCCGGTGACATCGCCAATCGCGTAGGTTCCGGCCAGACTGGTCCGCTGAAAATTATCAGTCCGCACGAAACCTCTTTGGTCGGTATCAATGCCAGCCTGCTGTAAACCCAGGGTGGCGGTATTCGGGGCTCGCCCGACCGCCCATATCAATACCTCGAGACCGGCATGACGGGCGCCATTTTGCGCCAGCAGGCTCAAGCCTTGCTTATCACTTTCCAGCGCCACCGGCACCGTATTGGTAACGACCTCTATCCCGTCTTGCTGCATTTGCCGCAGAAGCTTTTCCTGCAACATGGGTTCGAAACTTCTGAGCACGGATTCAAAGCGTACAAACACTGTGACGTCGCTACCAAGCGCCGCAAGCAGGCAGGCCAGCTCCGTGGCGATATAGCCACTTCCCACAATACCGACCCTGGCTGGAAGCTTATCGAGCTTGTTGAAAAAATCGTCCGAGGTAATACCCAGCTGTGCACCGGGAATGGCCGGAACTATCGGGTACCCGCCGGTGGCTATCACCACGCGATCGGCGGTCAACACCGCACCGTCCACGCTCACTCGCCCGGGTCCGCCAATCTCCCCATGCCCCGGGTAAACCACCACACCCTTACGCTCAAGGTTGCCTGCGTATATACCGTTGAGACGCCTGAGGTAGGCGTCACGGCCCAGGCGCAGTCTGTTCCAGTCATGGCCACTTACCTGCAGGTCGAAACCATAGGCGCCCGCGTCACGCAGTCCATGGGCATGGTGCGCTGCGTACCACATAACTTTTTTGGGAACGCAGCCCACATTGACACAGGTGCCGCCCAGGCGCCCGGCCTCGACCACCGCACATCGCTTGCCATACTCGGCAGCCCGCTGGACCATGGCCAGACCGCCGCTACCACCACCAATTGCGATCACATCGTAATGCGTGTTCTGTGTCATTCTGGTCTCCGATTAACCTCCCAAGGAGGCCAAAACCCAAACCGGGTGCGCTGTGCTCCAGCATCCCCGATCAATCTTCAGCGCTACGCGAATATCAGGCGGCAGTGTACTCCATGACCGTGAATTACGTCTGGCCCGGACCTGTGTGGCGACATCGACAGGCCAAGCGTTTACACTTACCGGTCAAGCGGTTCCAAGGCTCTTGCCCAGTCCGTATTGCTATGTCGCCGGGCTAACCGGAGGCGAGATGCGCGAGACCTGGCGGGAACAACAATAAGCATTCCCGAATCCAGTCTTGAACAGCACCGTTCGTACCAGTCTGCGTCAGCTTGGGTTGTTTCCCATATTTTTATCAACATAATCGACACTAGATTAAAGAAGCCAGGACCAATACATGAGCCAAGCCAAGGACAATCCTCTGCTGGATACCAGCAAGCTGCCGAGATTCTCCGCCATTCGGGCCGAGCATGTTGTGCCGGCGCTCAGCACAGTGCTGCGGGAAAATCGGGAAAAGCTGGAGGAACTTGTCAACGACGAGCAGATCCCCACCTGGGACAACCTCATCAGGCCCCTGGAATTAATGGAAGAGAGGCTTGACCGGGTATGGTCACCGGTCAGCCACCTGAACTCAGTCGTCAATAACCCGGACCTGCGAGAAGCGTATAACACCTGCCTGGCAGATCTGAGCGCCTATTCCACTGAGCTCGGACAAAATAGTCGTTTGTATGAAGCGTTTGTGGAAATCGAGAAGCGCGAGGGGCCCAAACTGGACACCGCGCGGAGTAAGCTGCTGGAAAACAGTCTGCGGGATTTTCGCCTGGCCGGCGTACATCTCGACCTCGAAAAAAAAGCCCGATTCAAAAAAGTCCAGCAAGATCTTGCCGCGCTGGCGGCTCGCTTCGAGGAAAACGTGCTGGACGCAACCAACGCTTTCCAGAAACACATTACAGACCAGGGAATGCTCGCCGGCTTGCCTGAACCTACCGTTGCACGCGCGCGTGAAGCGGCGCTAAAGCAGGGCCAGGAGGGCTGGCTCCTGTCTCTGGACTACCCCAATTATCACGCGGTGCTTTCTTATGCGGACCGCGAGGAGCTGCGGCGCGAATTTTATACAGCCTGGGCCACCAGGGCATCGGACCAGGGGCCCGACGCGGGTCGCTGGGATAACAGTGAGGTTATAGAGGACACTCTGCGGCTTCGCCACGAAGTGGCGCAATTGCTGGATTACCCGAATTATGCCGCACTGTCGCTGGCGACCAAGATGGCCAAGAGCACGGAGCAAGTACTGGAATTCCTGGAGGATCTGGCCAGGCGCAGTCATGACATCGCCAGGTTGCAGGTACAGGAACTGGAGACCCTGGCCGGGCACACACTGGAAGCCTGGGACTTGATGTATTTCGCCGAAAAGCTAAAGCGCGAAAGGTTCCAGATTTCAGATGAGATACTCAAGTCCTATTTTCCGGTAGAGAAGGTATTGGACGGAATATTCGAGGTCGCGCAGCGCCTCTACGGCATCCATCTTGCTCCCCGGGAGGGTGTAGAGACATGGCACGAGGACGTGCGTTACATCGACGTCCTGGATGCAAAAGGCGCGCCTCGCGGCGGCTTGTTCATGGACCTGTACGCGCGCAAAAACAAGCGTGGGGGGGCCTGGATGGACGATTGCATTAATCGCAACGGCATGCAAAAGCCCGTCCAGCACCCGGTTGCCCATCTCGTTTGTAACTTTAATCCTCCCACCGAATCCCATCCCTCCCTGCTCACCCATGACGATGTCGTGACCCTGTTCCATGAATTTGGACACACGCTGCATCACTTGCTGACAGTGGTCGACGTGCCCGGTGTAGCCGGAATTCACGGCGTGCCCTGGGACGCAGTCGAATTGCCCAGTCAGTTCATGGAGAATTTCGCCTGGCAGGAAGAGGCCCTGCCCTTGATATCGTCGCATTTTCAGACGGGCGAGCCTCTGCCCATAGATCTGTTTGAACGACTAAAAGGCAGCCGACAATTCATGGGCGCCATGCACATGCTTCGGCAACTGGAATTTGCGCTGTTCGACATGCGCCTGCACAGCGAGTACGAGCCCTCCCTGGGTGGCAGGGTTCTGGAGGTAATAGAACAAGTACGCAGTGAAGTCAGTGTCATAACGCCACCGGCATTCAATCGCTTTTCTCACAGTTTTTCGCATGTTTTCGCCGGCGGCTACGCTGCGGGTTATTACAGCTACAAGTGGGCGGAGGTGCTGGCAGCGGACGCTTTTTCGGCATTCGAGGAGCAGGGCATATTCAATCCGGAGGTGGCAGAGCGCATGCGTTCACGTATTCTCTCCCTGGGGGGAAGTGTGGACGCGATGGAAGCGTTTATAGCCTTTCGCGGGAGGGCGCCAAGCCTGGAGCCACTATTGCGGCAAACCGGTATTGAATCAAAAGCGGCGGCAGCATGATGCCGGCACAAGAGGATAAACGAGCTTGAAGATTGCCACCTGGAACGTAAATTCGATTCGTGTAAGGCTGCCGCAGGTGCTGGAGTGGCTACACACAGCCCAGGTCGACATCCTGGGACTACAGGAAATCAAGTTGCCGAGCGAGGATTTTCCAGTCGAAGCCTTTAGGGAACTGGGCTACCAGGTTCTGGTCAGTGGCCAGAAGACCTACAACGGTGTTGCACTGCTTGGCAAAACACCGGCCACCGACGTGGTAACTGATTTACCAGGATTAGAGGATGCGCAAAGAAGGGTGCTGGGTGCCACACTCAACGACATTCGAGTGATTAATCTTTATGTACCCAACGGGCAGGCGCTGGACTCCGACAAATTCGTGTACAAGATTAACTGGCTGAGCAAGCTTGAGTCGTGGATAGCTCGGGAGATTCGCACACACAAGAAGTTGATCGTGATGGGCGACTTCAATATCGCACCAGAGGACAGGGACGTACACGACCCGGCAAGCTGGGAGGGTTCAGTACACGTTAGCCCCCAGGAACGCCAGGCACTAAAGAAGCTCGAACAGCTGGGGCTGCGTGATACCTTTCGTCTGTTCCAGCAACCGGATTCTTCATTCAGTTGGTGGGACTATCGGCGCGGGGCATTTCGGCGCAATGCAGGTCTGCGCATAGACCTGATACTGGCAAGCCAGGCCATGGCAGATTCTTGTCTGGCTTGCCGTACCGATGTGGAACCACGCAGCTGGGAGCGTCCTTCAGATCACGCGCCAGTTGTCGCGCATTTTGACTTCTGAAACCGGGCAAGAGGCAGGGTTCGTGCAAAATCAAAATATCACCGGTCTGAAACGTCTTCTAGCGGCCAGTTCCAACTCGTGGAAAGGATTTGTCGCGGCATGGAGGTACGAAGAAGCGTTCAGGCAAGAGCTGCTCCTGGTTATCGTCGCCAGCCCCCTGGCATTCGTGCTCGGCAACTCCTGGATAGAACGCGCCCTGCTGCTGGGAAGCGTGCTTCAGATCCTTATTGTCGAGTTGCTAAACACTGGTATTGAGGTAGTGGTTGACCGAATAGGCCCCGACCACCACGAGCTTTCAGGTCGTGCCAAGGACGTCGCTTCGGCAGCGGTCCTGCTGTCCCTGCTGCTGGCGGCGAGTACCTGGGCCATGATCCTGCTTCCCCGCTGGCTGTAAGACCCAGGCGTGGGGGCATATCCCTGGCGCTCCAGGGGAACGGAAACCGTGAACCAGCTCACAGATCAGGCTGACTTGATGGCGCTGGTTCACCATTTTTCCTAGACTCGCAGGAATGAGTGTTGAACAGTTAGCTGAACATCAACGTTGGGGCCGAATGCTGGCTAACCGGCGCAGCGACTATGACGTGACCAATACGGTCCGGGTCAGTTCTCCCTCTGCCGTTTGCCAGGCTGTTTATGAAATATTCCAGGACCTCTATCCTGAGGATTCTTTCAAGCCGTTGAGCAAAGCCTTCCTGGACTTTCAACGCCTGTTCAATGGCGAGTATCCGGGCTACCTGGGTTGCGATACGGTTTACCACGATATCCAGCACACCATGGACATAACCCTGGCTACCGCCCGTCTGATTAGTGGCTATGAACGGTCAGTACCCCTGCGCGATCAAATTGGTCCACGCCGGGCAATTATTACGCTGGTCACCGCCTTGTTTCACGATTCCGGATATATACGTCACGAAACGGAAACGCAGGTGGACAATGGCGCGGAGCTTACAGCCCTGCACGTAGGTCGCGGCGCGAGTTTTCTGCGTGAGTACCTTCCGCGCCTGGGACTCGGGGACTATGCCGAAGTAGCGGCCCGCATGGTGCACTACAGCGGGTACGAAATGCCCCCCGAGCACATCCTGTTGAAGGATCCCAAAGACCGACTGGCCGGATTCATGCTGGGCACCTCGGATCTCATGGCGCAGATGGCTGATCGCTGCTACCTGGAGAAATGCCGGGACCGCCTGTACCCGGAGTTCGTGTTGGCCGGAATCGCCGTCAGCAAAGACTGGCGAGGGAGGGCAACCGTAGCCTACTCGTCCGGCGATGACCTGGTGCAGAAGACACGCCATTTCTATTACAAGCAGGTCCGCCAAAGACTGGATGAGAGCTTTGGCGGTGTGCACAAATACTTCTCGGCATTTTTTGGGGGCAGCAATCCCTACCAGGCGGCTATTAACAAGAGCATCCGGTATCTGGATGACACCGCCGACGGCAAAATACAGCTGGTACTGCGCCGGCAGCCGCCCTTGTTTACCTCAGATGTGGGCTCCCTGGAGCTCGTTCGCGGCCTGGTGAAAAAAAGACTGCAGAACTAGGCCTGGCGTCCAGGCATGCACAGCCTGCCCTAACGGGCAGGGAAGCTCTTGACCACTCTGGCAACCGCTTTGCGCATCCGCTCCGCGCTTTGTGCGTCCGAATACTCCTCGTGCACCTCGCCCACCGCGACTCCACGCCAAAGCAATAAATTGGTTCCTGTCTGCCGCGCCTCAATGATCAACGATCCCTCGGCATACTCGATGATGTAGGTGGAGTGAGCCTTCTTGTTATACCCCATCTCATCAATGTTCTGGTTGCCCCAACCCGTGCCCGTGTTGGCGCCAGAATCGAGCACGCGCTCATCCAGGCGCTTTTCGATAGTCACTTGATACGACAGCAAGAAGTCGGCCTCTTCCTGACGCACGAACTGGTAGCCCCGCTTCACAAAGTTCTCGGTAATCTCCCGGCGCAGGATGTCATCAGCATTCTCCGTGCCCTGACCAATCTCCGGATCAATGTCGGAGCCGAGGCTGGACCAGCTGAAGTGTTCCAGGCTCGAGAAATCGAAGTTGTTGTCCTTTTTTGACTGCACGTCGACCGTACTGCAGGCCGCCAAACCCAGTACCAATAACATGACTGACAGGAACTTGTTACGCATGGGACTCCCTGATTGATCTACGGTCCAAGTGTACTCCAGTCGGTCCTGGCGCGCAGCGGCTAGTCTCGCTCCCCGGGCAAGACAAAGGATTGCAGGTGATCCGGCACAAGCACCCCGGGCAGATTCGCCGGATCGGACACCAGCCCGCCTGCCGACAAGCCCAATGGAATCACACCCGCCCAGATAGGCAGCTTGTAATCTTCCTTGTTATCGGAAGGGTCACCCTCGCGCACCTTGGCCGACCCTTCTTCCATCAGCATCCGCAGCACCGTCGTGGCATTCAATTCCTTCCGGGTAACGGGGCGAAGCTCATCCCAGCGACCGGGAAATAAATGTTCCACCATGACCCGCAACTGCTCAAGCTTTTCCGGCCCGGTCACCTCCTCAGCCTGACCGAACAGCATGACCGAACGATAATTCATGGAGTGGTTAAAGGCCGACCGGGCCAACACAAAACCGTCCACGTGGGTCACCGTCAGGCAGACCTGCTGATCTAAGACCTGCTTCAGGAACCGGCTGACCGAGGAACCATGCCAGTAAACGTGATCACCGGATCGCCAGTACATGGTTGGTGTGCAGTAGGGCAGCCCGTCTATGTTGTAGGCCACGTGACAGACAAAGCCCGCATCCAGAATGTCGTTGACCTGTTCGCGCTCGTAGATGCCCCTTTCTTTCATGCGCTTGACGCTGGAGCGGACGGTCTTCTTGAGATTTCCCATGTTCCTTCTTCCTTGGGTAGAAGCTGATTCGAGTCGAACGGCACCCATGATGCGGGAGCTTCAGGACACATCGCAAGGAACGAGAGTCTGTCCCGAAAGATTGGAGCGGTGCCCCGTCGATTCAATCAGCCAGGCCGCCTTTTCTGGAGGCGGGTGCTTGCAGGCCGGCTAACGGCTCGACGGCTTCTCCGGCAGGCCGTGGCGGCCCTGGTAGCCGACCCTGACAGGCCTTGCCGCCGGGCACCTGGCTGTGAACATTTAGCGCATGAAGGGCCGGAATCTGCACCTTTCCCCAACCGTTCTTGGGGGCCGGACTGTTGACCGGGTTCCGAACGACCCTGAAATGGCGGTAAATAGACCATTGCCGCCTGCAAGCAATAGCAGGGGACTCGCTGTACAATAAACCTATTGACAAGCGGCGAGGTGCGCATATATTCGCGCCCAATTAGCGGGCCAAGTACCGCACGTCTCGAAGGGCCGAGACGTTTTTCTGCCGCAGGTCGCCCAACTGCGTAGGGAACACGCATGGCTGAAATATCTGGTGTCGTGGAGGAGCCTCCGGGAGGCGCCGCTACTGGTTGTTCATTTCTGGCGCAATCTCCCGGTTCTCGGGCAACCGCGCCCCCTGGCCTTGCACTCTCTAGCCCGCTTTCATCTCGTCTTCACAGTCTTGATCTGAATGGACAAGCCAGCCAATGGACCGGCTTGCCCATGGGAGTGCGTTCGTGAACAATAACAACCGACTTATTGGCCTGACTTTTGACCTGAAGGACACCTACCTGGCCGCGGGGTATAGCGAGATCGAAGCCGCCGAATTCGACCGCGCCGACACCATTGACAGTATCGATGAAGCGCTGCGTTCCCTGGGATACCAAACTGATCGTATTGGTAACATCAAGCAATTGGTCAGCCGGCTGCACAACGGCGACCGCTGGGACCTGGTTTTCAATATTTGCGAGGGGATGCACGGGATAGGTCGAGAAGCGCAGGTTCCTGGACTGCTGGATGCCTACCAGATTCCCTACGTATTCTCGGATACGGTCGCCTGCGCGGTAACGCTGCACAAGGGCATGACCAAGGATGTTGTACGCGCGGCGGGTGTCGCCACGCCGGATTACGCTGTGGTGAATCAGATCGCCGATGCCGAAGAGATCAGGATGACGTTCCCGTTGTTTGCCAAGCCGATTGCCGAGGGCACCAGCAAGGGCATCAGCGCGCGCTCCAAGATCAACGATGCAACCCAGCTTGAAGAGGTATGCCGGGACCTGCTGGCCCAGCACGGGCAACCTGTCCTGGTAGAGCGTTTTCTGCCCGGGCGGGAATTTACGGTTGGCATCGTTGGCACCGGCGAGGATGCCGTCGCCCTGGCGACCATGGAAATACAGCTCAGCAAGGGCCCACATTCCGAGGCCTATTCCTATCACAACAAGGCAAATTGGGAGGAATTAGTACATTACAGCCTGCTTCCGGCGGGGGAGTTGCGCAGCGCGGTCGAAGCCCTTTCGCTACAAGCCTGGCGAGCCCTGGGCTGCCGCGATGGTGGTCGCATAGATGTACGTCTCGACGAGAACGGGAAACCGGGATTTATCGAGGTAAATCCGCTGGCCGGGATGCATCCGCAGCGCTCCGACTTGCCCATGATGGCAGCCATGGCGAACATCCCCTATGCGCGCATGCTGGGAATGATCATGGAGTCGGCGGAGAAGCGTATTTCCGAGCAGGCTACAAGCGCTTCCAGGCAAGCCGCCTAGGTTGGACATGGGCAAGCAGTCATCCAAGTCTGTTCTGGTATTGCATGAAGGCATAGGTGCCGGAGCGCGTCCGGATGAGCTCGACACCCTGGTCGAGGTCGAGCAGGTATCCGACGCCTTGAGTGCCCTGGGCTGGCAAGTCCAGCGGCAGGCGACCGGCCTGGACCTGGGCAGCACCCTGGCGGCAATAAAGGACTGCAACCCCGCCTGCGTGTTTAACCTGGTCGAGTCGTTGGGGGGCGACGGTCGCATGCTGCACTTCATTCCCAGCCTGTTGGACGTAGCACAGCTGGACTATACCGGCTGCAACAGTGATGCGATGTACCTGAGTTCGCAGAAGCAGCTCGCCAAGCACTGGATGCGGCTCAACGGAATTTCCACACCGGTATCCCTGGACATGGACGGTGATCCGCACACCGATGAAGATGATCACAGAACCTGGATAGTCAAGTCGCTCTGGGAGCATGCTTCCTTTGGCATGGACGATGGTTGTGTTGTTCGTGGCACCGACAACGCTCGCTCGCGTATGGCGCAAAGCCAGGCCCGCTATGGTGGTGAATGGTTTGCCGAGGAGTTTGTCGGCGGACGGGAATTCAATATCTCGATCCTGGATCTCGACGGCCAGCCCCGTGTACTACCCATCGCAGAAATCACCTTTGTGGATTATCCCCGGAACAAGCCGAAAATCGTAGGCTATGCAGCCAAGTGGGACGAGCAGGCGCCCGAATATAATGCAACCCGGCGAGGCTTTCCAAGCCTGCCGCATCCTGAACGAGACAGACTCGAGGCACTGGTGCAAAAATGCTGGGCTGTCTTCGGTCTTGAGGGTTACGCGCGTGTGGACATACGCCTGGATTCCTCCGGCCGACCGTATGTCCTGGAAATCAACGCCAATCCCTGCCTGTCACGCGATGCCGGATTTACCGCTGCCGCGGCGGAGGGGGGGATCTCCTACCTGGAATTGATTGGACACATCATGCAGTCGGCCCTGACACCGGCGATGATCACGCCAAGATCGGCCGAGCGCCAGGACCTTATTTCCCGTACAGGCGGCCGCTAACAATGTTTCGCATACACAAAGTGTTCGATGTCACCACCCCGACCAACCGGCAGCTGTTAAGCCAGGTGCAGGCTATGCTGCGGGTGCAGTTCAACGCCCTGTCTGAGAAAGACATCGCAAAACTGCCGTCGCAACTGGCCAATCCGGTGAAGTATCGATTTCGCTCTATCCTGCTGGTGGCCGAGGGCAGCGATGCGACGGTGCGTGGCTTCGCGATGTTACTGCACGCGCCCGACCTGGAGTTCTGTTACCTGGACTATATCTGCGCCGGTCGGGGGGAAACCGGTGGCGGCATCGGTGGCGCCCTGTACGAACGGGTACGCGAGGAAGCATTTCAGCTTGGCGTGGTAGGCATATTCATGGAATGCCTGCCGGATGATCCGGCATTGTCCCCCGATCCCGCCATACGCAAGCAGAATGTGGCCCGCCTTCGATTTTACGAACGCTTCGGTGCCCGACCGATCATGAATACCGTCTACGAGACGCCGCTGCGTGAGGGCGACACCGATCCACCTTACCTGGTGCTTGACTACCTGGGCCGCGAAGACAAACCCCTGGGTCGGGACCAGGCGCGAGCGATCATTCGAGCCTGCATTGAACGCAAGTACGGCAGTGTCTGCCCGCCTGGTTACATAGACATGGTCGTGGAGTCGGTGAGTGACGATCCCATTCGCTTGCGGGAACCCAAATACATCAAGCACATCGAGGCGATGCAAGAGACCAAGCCAAAACAACGCAAAATCGCCCTGATCGTGAATGACAAGCACTCTATTCATCATGTCAAAGAACGAGGCTATGTCGAGGCGCCAGTAAGAATCGCATCGATCATCAAGGAACTGGATCGCACCGAGCTGTTCGAGCGCATATCGCCAAAACAGTTTGGTACTTCCGTCATCGAGCAGGTACACGACAAGGAGTTCGTGGAATTCCTGAAGAAGGCCTGCGCCAACGTGCCCGCCGGCAAGTCCGTGTATCCCTATGTCTTCCCGGTGAGGAACCGGGCCAGGCCGCCCAAGGACTACCCCCTGCGGGCCGGCTACTATTGCATCGACACGTTCACCCCGCTGAACGGCAATGCCTACAAGGCTGCCCGGCGCTCGGTGGACTGCGCCATGACCGGAGCGGAATGCCTGCTGGATGGAAACCGTGCTGCCTATGCGCTGGTCCGGCCTCCCGGGCACCACGCCGAACACGAAGCGTTCGGGGGCTTCTGCTACTTCAACTCGGCAGCCATCGCCGCCAATCATCTCAGCCAGCACGGCAAGGTGGTCCTGCTGGACATTGATTACCACCACGGTAACGGCGCGCAGGACATTTTTTACCGGCGCAAGGACGTCTTTACCATTTCTATTCACGGACATCCCCGTTACACCTATCCGTATTTCTCGGGTTTTGAGGACGAGAAGGGCGAAGGCGATGGGAAAGGCTACAACCTTAACCTGCCGCTTCCCGAGAACATCGACGAGGAGCGCTATCGCAAGACCCTGGACCAGGCGCTGGAGCGAGCTCGCAAGTTCCAGCCCCAGTTCCTGGTGTTGGCCCTGGGACTGGATACTGCCAAGGGTGATCCCACAGGATCCTGGCGCCTGATGGCCAAGGACTTTCGCGAGAATGGCCGCCG
>JAPHSC010000433.1 GCA_026193125.1 Gammaproteobacteria bacterium | reverse complement strand
TTTCTATTTGGCGCGCCCGACAGGAGTCGAACCTGTGACCTTTGGCTTCGGAGGCCAACACTCTATCCATCTGAGCTACGGGCGCAAAACTAATTTGTTCTTTGGTCTGCATCGCGACACAAACCAGCGCCGCTTACGCGACGCCCAACACTCCCCTTCACCTACCGTGAAGGGCCCGGCCCCTCGCCTGCAGGCTCGCGGCTCTCGCTCGCGTACAAAACCCGTCTGTCCACCAAATCGCAAATCAGCGAGATGGTACGGGGAGGGGGCGCAAATATAGCGCTTTTGGCCAAAAGCGTCTACGCGGGAAGACAATTTGGCGCCGAGAACGCCGCGAAATGCTAGCATCCGCTACCTCGGGACCCGCACAATAGGTCCATCGACGTTTGCCGTAGCGGACTTGCCCTATATAATGCCTACCGCCTAAATCTACCAAGGATTACCCAGTGAGCGCCCACGACAAGAAATTTTTTGACACCTTCATGCTGGTCATCGGTGCGATGATTTTCATTACCGTTTTGTTGTTCTTCCTTGCTCGCTACATGAGCGATGAAACCCAGGAAAAGTGGCAAAAGGAAGACCCTTTGGTTCGGTCAGTCATTGACGAGCGCCTGAAGCCCGTGGGTCGAGTGGCAAAGACCGGCGACACTGCGAACGAGGCCGCGGTGGCTGCGGCGGTTGAGGCTGCGCCCGCAGCACGCTCCGGTGAAGAGGTGTTCAACCAGGCATGCAGTGTCTGCCATGTTGCCGGCGTTGCCGGTGCTCCCAAGTTCGGTGATGCAGCCGCCTGGGGGCCCCGTATCACCAAGGGTATGGAAACCCTGGTGCAGCACGCAACGCTCGGTTTCCAGGGAACATCTGGCTACATGCCGCCCAAGGGTGGGCGCATGGACATGAGTGATGCAGAGATCGCTGACGCAGTTGCCTACATAGTTGACCACAGCCAGTAAGTGCTGCCTGGTAAAACACGCAGGAATGGAAAAGGGCCGCAAAGCGGCCCTTTTTTATCCATCCGCCAACAAGCTGCGCAGGTTGGCAACAGCCGCCCGCCCGCGTTCCCTGCGCTCTTCCGAAGTAAGTTCTTCCTGCCTGCCTTCCCAACGCAAATCTTCCTGGGGTAACTCCTCCAGAAACCGGCTGGGCATACATTCAAGGCTGTCGCCATAGCGCTTGCGTTGGGCGCAATAGGTCACGGTAAGACGTTGCTTCGCGCGAGTTATTCCCACGTACATCAGCCTGCGTTCTTCTTCCAGCCCCGCAGCTTCGGCGCTGTTCTTATGCGGCAACTGCTCTTCTTCCACGGCCACCAGAAACACATTGTTGAATTCCAGGCCCTTGGCCGAATGCAGGGTCATCAATCTCACGCCATCCGTGCCGTCATCGTCCTCACCCGCCAGACGATCCAGCAAGCTGATCTGGGCCAACAGGTCCGGCAAGCTGCAGTCATCGCGAGAACTGACCATTTTCTCCAGCCAGCGCAACAGGTCCTGGACGTTGTCACCAGCCCTCTGGGCTGCAATCGGGTCCTTGGCCTGCCCCGCAAGCCAACTTTCATAATCAATTTCCAGCAGCAAATCCTTTACCGCGGTGATCGGCCCCTTGCGCTCGGCGGTTTCCGTCAGCCTGCTGATCAGGTCCGCGAATTGCTGCAAACGCCGCCCCCCCCGCTCGGAAACCCTGGTCGCAAGCCCCAGACTGTTACAGCTTTCAAGCAAACCTCGGTGGCGCTCACCGGCGTGTTGTGCCACACCCTCCAGCGTTCGCGTGCCGATTTCCCGGCGGGGCACATTGACGATACGAAGAAAGGCGCGATCATCTGCCGGATTTGCCATCAACCTGAGGTAGGCCAGGATGTCCTTCACCTCGGTACGATCAAAAAACGAGGTTCCACCACTGAGCACATATGGCAATCCCTGTTCCCGCAAGGCCTGCTCAAAGGGCCTGGCCAGGTAATTACTGCGGTAGAGAATTGCTATTTCACTTAGCGGGCCCTTGCCCAGGCGCTGGGCCTGCACAATTTCTCCCACCACCCGCTGAGCCTCATCAGCCGGATCACGGGCATGTAGAACACGTATCACCTCGCCTTCACCAAGGCCGCTCCAGAGCTTCTTGTCAAACAAATGGGGGTTGTTTGCGATCAGCTTGTTGGCCACCCGCAGGATGCGCACCGTCGAGCGATAGTTCTGCTCCAGCTTGATCACCTTGAGTCCGGGATAATCGGCAGCCAGTTGTTTCAGGTTCTCGGGCGCCGCGCCACGCCAGGCGTAGATCGACTGATCATCATCACCGACTACGGTTATCGCCCCGTCTTCGCCGACCAGTCGCTTGAGCAAGTGATACTGGGCCAGGTTGGTATCCTGGTATTCATCCACCAACAGGTAACCCAGTCGGTCCCGCCATTCCTGGACCCGGCTTGGAAGCTGGTCAAAGAACTGTACCGGCAGCAAGATCAGGTCATCGAAATCCACCGCGTTATAGGCTTTCAAGGCTCGCACATAGAGTGCGTAAGCATGAGCCGCAGCACGCTCCAACGAATCCTGGGCCTGGGCGGCGGCTTGCTCGGGCGTCAACATGGCATTTTTCCAGCTGGAAATTTTCCACTGGGTTGCCTCAGCGGCAGCCACCGCATCCGGACCACTTTTCTTCAGCACGTCCCTCAGTACCCCCAGGGTGTCAGCTGAATCCATGATGGAAAACCCCTGGCGCAAACCAAGACCACCGTACTCACGCTTGATGATGTCCAGACCCAGGCTGTGAAAGGTCGAGATTCGGGGCCCGCTACCCGCAC
>JAPHSC010000056.1 GCA_026193125.1 Gammaproteobacteria bacterium | reverse complement strand
TTCTGCGTGGCCACACCCGTGGCGCAGTCATTCAGGTGACAGATGCGCAGGTACTTGCAGCCCAGTGCAACCATGGGTCCGGTGCCAAAACCGAAACTCTCTGCACCGATAATTGCCGCCTTGATGACATCCAGACCCGTCTTCAAGCCACCATCGGTTTGCAGGCGAACGCGATGTCGCAAGTCATTACGGCGCAGTGTCTGGTGGGTTTCGGCAAGACCCAGTTCCCAGGGACTGCCCGCGTATTTCACCGAGGTCAGGGGACTGGCGCCGGTTCCCCCGTCGTAACCGGAAATCGTAATCAGGTCAGCGTAGGTCTTGACCACGCCCGCTGCGATCGTGCCCACACCCGGCTCCGCTACCAGCTTCACTGACACCAGCGCATTCGGGTTAACCTGCTTCAGGTCATAGATGAGCTGGGCCAGGTCCTCGATGGAATAGATGTCGTGGTGTGGCGGCGGCGAAATAAGCCCGACACCGGGCTTCGCATAACGCAACCTGGCTATCATCTCGGTAACCTTGTGCCCCGGCAATTGACCGCCTTCACCCGGCTTGGCCCCCTGGGCAATCTTGATCTGCAGGACCTCCGCATTGACCAGGTATTCCGGCGTAACCCCAAACCGCCCCGAGGCCACCTGCTTGATCTTGGAAGCCCTTTCGGTACCGTAGCGCGCCTTATCCTCACCGCCCTCACCTGAATTGGAACGCGCTCCCAGGCGGTTCATGGCTGTCGCCAGGGCCTCGTGCGCCTCCGGCGATAGCGCACCCAGGCTCATGCCGGCACTATCGAAGCGCGCAATGATGTCCTCTATGGACTCCACCTCATCCACGGGGACAGGCGGACCCGCGGGGACCAGTTCCAGGAGATCGCGCAAGGTGGCGGCAGGGCGCTCATCCACCAGCGCCGCGAACCTGCGGTACTGCCCGTAATCTCCGGTGCGTACTGCGGCTTGCAGGGTGGTCACCACGTCCGGGTTGTAGGCGTGGTACTCACCCCCATGCACGTATTTGAAGAGTCCGCCATGCTCAACCGCCACACGCGCATTCCATGCCAGCGCCTTCAGCGCCCTGGTATCCGATTCAAGATCTGCAAACCCGGCGCCCTGTATCCTGCTGACACTGCCTGCAAAGCAACGCTGCACGACATCCTCGTGCAAGCCGACGATCTCGAACAGCTGGGCCGCCCGGTAACTGGCGATGGTGGCAATACCCATTTTCGACATGATCTTGAACAGACCCTTGCGGACACCGCGACGGTAACTGCGTCCAAGCTGGCGGGGTTCACGCCCACCGGCACTGATCTGGCCGCTTCTCAACATCTGGTTCAGGGTGTGGTAGGCAAGATAGGGATAGACCGCCGTGGCGCCATAGCCGATCAGGCAGGCAAACTGGTGGGCGTCCCTGGCGGTGCCCGTCTCCACCAGGATATTGCAGTGAATACGCAGGCCCAGGCTTGCCAGGTGCTGATGCACGGCCCCGGTAGCCATCAGGGCATGCACCGGCCAGGCATTCTCGCGTAACCGGCGATCCGAGAGCACCACCAGCAATTTACCGTCCCGAACCGCCGCCTCGGCCTGCTGGCAGATACTGTCCAGGGCCCCGGGCAAGTCCAGTTCCAGGTCAACGTTCAGATCGATAATTTTGTGGGTAACGCCAAAATCGCCAAGCCCCAGGACTTCCCGGTATTTACGCTGGGAAAGTATCGGGGAATTCATCGTGACCTGGCGCGCATACTCGGACCGGGGCTCAAAAATATTGCACTCCCGTCCAATCTCGGTCTGCAGCGACATCACGATGCGTTCACGCAAGGAATCGATGGGCGGGTTGGTCACCTGGGCAAACAGCTGGCGAAAGCTGTCATACAGGGAGCGAGCCTTGAGCGACAGAACCGGCATGGGCGTGTCATCGCCCATCGACCCCACCGCCTCCTGCTCGGTCTCCGCCAGCACACGCAAGACCTGGTCACGCTCCTCGTAAGTGAAATTGAATTGCTTGTGAAAAATCGCCAGGGTCTGGTCATCCATGGGCTCTAAAGTGGTGTCAATATCCAGCAGCAGGGAACCCAGGTAACGCACACCGGTCTTGAGCCATCTCTTGTAAGGGTGCGCACGCCGAAGAATGTCCTGGATTCGGTCGTTGTTGAGAATCGCACCACTGCGGGTATCCACCGCCAGCATCTCTCCCGGGCCAAGGCGACCCTTGCTCACCACGTCCTCCGGCTTGTAGTCATACACACCGATTTCCGAGGCGATGGTGATATGCCGGTCACGGGTGATGACGTAACGGGCCGGGCGCAGGCCATTGCGGTCAAGCACGCAGGCGGCGTATCTGCCATCGGTGAACACCACGCCGGCGGGCCCATCCCAGGGCTCCTGGTGCGCCGCGTAGTACTCGTAGAAGGCCCGCACATCCGGATCCAGCCCATCGACAGTCTGCCAGGCCGGCGGAATCAGGATACGCATGGCCTGCACCATATCCATGCCACCCGCCACCAGGACTTCCAACATATTGTCCAGGCTGTAGGAATCCGATCCGGTAGGGGAAACAATTGGCTGCAATTCCGGCAACTCGGGCAGCAGCCTGGATTTCAGTGTGTGGCCGCGCGCAATCGCCCAACTGCGATTACCCTTGATGGTGTTTATTTCTCCGTTGTGGGCGAGGTAACGAAACGGCTGGGCAAGGCGCCACTGTGGAAAGGTATTGGTAGAAAAGCGCTGATGGAAAAGACAGACGGACGCCTGCATTCGAGGATCCTGCAGGTCGGGATAAAACACCGGCAAGAACTCGGGCATGACCATCGCCTTGTAACACAGGGTGTCAGCCGAAAGGCTCGCAATAAACAACACAGGATCATTTTCTGCCAGGGATTTTTCCGCCCGGCGTCGGGCAACAAACAGTTTGCGGTTGAACTCCTCGCCCTGCATACCGGCAGGTGCGTTGACAAATAATTGTTCAATACGGGGCAGGGTGTTCAGCGCTTCCTGTCCACACACCGAGCGGTCAATGGGGACCAGGCGCCAGCCCGCCACTTGCAGGCCTTGCTCGCCGAGGGCCCCGGCAAGGACGGTCCTGGCCGTATCTGCCAGATCCGGATGCGGATTCAAGAAAACCTGGCCTGCAGTAAAACGCTTGGACAGGGAAATGCCGCATTCTTCAGCCACCGCCCGCAAGAAGGAATCCGGGCGTTTCATCAACAAGCCACAACCGTCACCGGTCTTGCCATCCGCAGCCACCGCACCGCGGTGGGTCAGCCTCCGCAAAGCGCCAACAGCGGTGTGCACCAGCCAATGGCTGGGTACATCATCGATATTGGCGATAAGACCGAACCCGCAACTATCGTGCTCGAACTCCTCGCTATAAAGGCCATGCTTCCGGGTCGTCATACTTCTCGCTGCCTGCTCCCTGGAGGTAAAAATACCGCGATGCAACATCGATCATTTATCCCTGCTGGAACCGGGAATGTCAATTCCAAAGACCACCGGGACTCGGACTGACTCGCCCTGGCGGGACCCGGATCAGGGCGCAAGCAGCAGGCTGGCGGTGCAGCCGGTCAGCTGCAGACAGACAAGCTTCCAGACTACTCCCCGTCTTGCTGGGGCGCCCAATTCGCGCGCAGCAGGCGAAACGCGGCTGATGGACTGTCAGCCACGAGTTCCAGCCGAAGCCGATAGCGCTGGGCACCAAGACTCCACAGCGGATTGTTATCACCGCGCTGACCTGCCAGGCCCACCGAGAGCTCTACCTCCCCACCCGTTTCATTCAACTGGCGTGTTTGCAGAATTTGAACATCCGCGTGTATTGATCCGTAGCGCAGAAACAGGCCGCGCAAATAATCCCGCAGCATGTCGCGATCATGACCCTCCGCATCACGGTAATCCGTGTCAATCAGGTCCATGAATTCCCCTGTATCCCGAGCCTCGGCGGCGGCCACCGCCTGGTCCAGGAAGGCGTCCAGCCTGGCCTCGGGCGAGCCGGGGCTGCCGCAGCCCCCAACCAG
>JAPHSC010000105.1 GCA_026193125.1 Gammaproteobacteria bacterium | reverse complement strand
TTTTTCTAGCCTTATGGCTACCGATCCTGTTGTACTTGCTCTGCTGGGGACTTGAAAAACGGCGTACCAGCTGAGAATCCATCAACGCGTCTTAATCACATTTGGATATGACAACCGTGCCGCGACGGTTGCCGGTGAAATACACAACTAGCGAAAGCCCGCTTCGGGTCGTAAGCTGCCCCCTGAATGGGTTAGAGAAGGTCCAGATCAGTGACCGCTTCCGGCCAGGGCCGGTCGTTCAGATTTCGCTAACAGATATTAGTTCGACGCTTCTGATGCGATGATGGCAACAATGCTCTGGATGCGGCTTTTCAGATATTTATAATCTTCCAGCACATCGGCCTGGCGTACCGTGTAGATGCCCACCGCGTTCATGAATTCGTCGGAACCAGACCATTGGTCGACAGGGAAATCACCTGCCACAGGAATGCCTGCCTGACCCATGCGATGCCAACCGGCTAGTTGGCTAAACGTATTGGAACTAAAAAAAGCAATTTGAGTCTCTAACAACAGTTTCTCACTTGCCCGCACATCTTCAAATGACCCGAAAAAATCTGCGAGTTCAATTTTCAATCGATCATTCTGGAGAAGCTCGAGGTTTCCCGACGCAACTAATGCCTGGTATGCGCCTGGGCTCGCTGTGAAAACTTCGTAGAAAACGAGATGCCAGAGCAATGCCCGAGCTAATTCAGGGTCTATTTCAGAGCCATCTTGCATGAAAATTGAAAGTTGTCTGCCAGCGTCAACTCCGCGGTTCGCGGCGTTATGCGAGGCATTGACTCTCTCCAGCATCGTATCGAAGTCGCGGCCCAGTGCTGCCACGTGCGACTCTAGTTGGGCAGCTTGATTCCGTGAGTCAAGCCATGCGTCTGCCGAAAGGGCCAAAAGAATACTGGCAACAATCAGGAGTCCTTCGCTGAACATGCGTATCAACACAGGCCTATCCATTCATATCGCTCCCGATAAATCGTTAAGTATTCACTTGGTACAGTGCCCACGCAGATCAATAGACAGACAGCTTGTTGGCAAGAGCGGACGGTCTAGCCGAAGTCCGCTTTGGGTTAATAGCAGACTGTGGAATGAGTCTATAACAGTATTCCTCGACTGTCCGTTTTGGGTCGTAAGCAGACACCTGGACACTAGATCAGGTCCAAGTCAGTGACCGCTCTCGGCGAGGAGTGGACGATCAAAACAGTCAGTTCGAGTCCATAGATTGCAAGCCCTGTAGCTTAGCCGAACGAGTCAAAAAGCTTCTTGTGTTCCTGAACAATTCGCTCAGTTTCGTTGGCTTCAATATTGCGACTCCAATCGCCGAGTTTAAATATTCCCCCCAGTAACAGAACATCACGCCGGGGGAACATGTGCAGAAATCCGTGTTCGCCACCGGACCCACCGCCGAAGGTCATGTAATCAACCGCCGGATCGGGCGGTAGATAAACAAGCTGACCTTTGGCAGGTACAAGGTTCGAATCGTCAAACAACGCCGCGGCACCGAGGCCGGTGCAGTTGAAAATGACGTTCTCTCGCAAAGCCAGCACATTGGCCAGGCCGTCAAAGTTGCGAATAACAAACTTTCCGCCAGCGAGGTTGAAGTCGGCTGTCAGTTGTCGAAGCAAGGTGCCCGGATCAATCTGCATCGTTACCATGCGCCTCGCATACCGCTTGCCAAACGGGTGCTGACCGGGGGCAAGATCACCTTTATAGGTGAAGAGATCGTCGAACGTCGCGCGTACAGGTTCGGCTAGAGGTTCGTCATACAGGTCGTAGGTTTCCATCCAGCGGATGCCGTACTTGGTGCCAGTGAGGTTGGTATACGCATGATGGGATACCCTGGCCGCCCAATCCAGTTGCGCGAGGAATGCCGCGTCCACCTGGCCTTCATCATGTGTTGCGTAGGGTCCCCACTCACCCGCAGCGACATTCGAGGTCGAATGCCGGTAGACATCGCGCGTGTAGATCGTGACGGAGTACCCCGCGTCCTGTAAAAGACGTGCTGTGCAAAGCCCCATGATGCCGCTACCGATTACCGCCACCTCTGCAGGCACTTGGTCGGCGGCCAGACGAACCGCGAGCGCAGACGATCCCCAGCCAAGGCTCAGGCCACCTCCGCCGTGGCCATAATTGTGAATTACGACTTTGTCGTCAAACTGCTCGCGCTCTACTCGAAATCCGTTTGGCCGGTAGGGGCGGTGACCAACGATGACACGGATCACTGCATCCATCGATATGTGTGGTGCGGCCCATGGTTTACGCGAGTAGGCGCGCGAATAACCGGGCTTCAGAGCACGAGTCGTCGGCGTGCAACCTACGGTTGCCAACATGACGCTTGCACCTAATGCCTGGATGACTCTGCGTCGGTTCCGGAATCCATGATCAGTCATACGCCCGTCCCCGTTCAGTTGCGGTGCCCCGTTATGACGCAGAAATATTGTCAGCTCACGCCTGCTCTGGGTCAGAAGTCATCTCTGGATTAAGTCTAGTACAGCATTTCTGGTATGTCAGCTTTGAGTCGCAAGCGGACGCATAGGCGGGCTAGAGCAGGTCTTAGTCAGTGTCCGCTTTCGGCAAGAAAAACCTCAGTTCGACCTCATCTATTTGTGCTCGCGAGAGGCTGGAATCGCCCAAATGCAGATTTCCCACCCTATAGCTGGGCTACGCCCCGCCTAATGCTGCAGCAACTCTGTAGGCGCGCTGACCGAAGTCGACGTTGAAGCCCTATTTATCCACAATTACCATTTACAACTACCTGTTGAGAACATACATAGAACGTGATCGTTCAACCATCCAAGCGCAAAAATAAACGCGAAAAACAAACCGAATATCGCAAGGGCACCGGCTATGCCGAAGCCCCCTGCGGCAGCCAAGCAGCCGTTCCACTTTTTTGGTGCTTCACCTGCCTCATACGTTGCACGGACAAAACTATCGGCTCCGCACGACACACAAGTTGACGCATTGTTGCCTATCGCAGCACCACATCTGTTGCACAGCATATTGGGGGTCTTTTCGCTTTGTTCGCGCCCAATGAAAACGTCCTCCCCACGCTCAAGAACGCGCGCCCTTCTGGCGTCTCGATCGTCACTCGTCGCACTAAGGAAGGCACAGCAGCTTTCATGAATGCTTCCGCTTCTGCTGTCTACAACGGCGGATGACTCGGCGGTCAGACCGCAATAAATACAGAATTCAGTACGCATTGGAATGTTCCATGTTGGCGAGTGTTCATGACCGATGTCTCAGAGGAGAATAGGACAAGGGTATGTTGAGTGTGGCCGGCAACATTGCGCTTTATCTATGGAAATTGCTACCCCTTACGTCACGGCTTAGGCGGGGCCGGGTGTCTGCTTCGGGTCGAAAGCAGTCGTCGAATGATTTTGGACCAGTGCCCGTGCCGCTTCAGGTCCCTTTTTGAGAGCGCAGCCTTCTGCATCCATTTGCACTGCTGTCTTCAGTGCGAATGCTCCTTCGGGCTATCGCTGCCAAACCCCGGGAAACGTGATCTTGCGTAGGCTGCATGGCAGACCGTACACGATTCGAGCAGACGCGAGTACTGGAACACTACCAATTCAGCGTCATGCGCTGCAGCCGCCGCGCTGAGCTTCCCGGCCCTTTGATGAAACTCCGTGTCGAGCTGCTTGAATCGCTCAGGAAGCTTCTCCTCCAATTCGCTCGCCTGCACCGGTGTCAGCTTCATCTCCATGATGTAGCTATGGCGTATTTTCTCGCCAGTTTCCTCAATTGCACGCCAATCCCCGGCGGCCAGGAAGTAGGTAATGCTCTTCATTCCTGCAGTAATTTCTACCATTTCCGCCCTGAGCAAAGCGAGCAGATCTGGCGATAGCTGAACGTTCTGGCCAGGGATGTCTTGGTGAGAAATATCATGTTGCTGGACTTCTTGATTCAGCGCATCGGGCTCCGCCGCAAAAGCAGGTGACCCACCCGCGAACAAGCTGCCAATGAGAAGAACAGCTGTCAGTAATTTTGTATTCATTGATAAATACTTCCGTTATGCGTTTTAGGGCACAGGCCTCGGCAAGGGCCAACATTCTGTTCACAAATCATAGCCCTATCCACCTTGCAAAGAGGTTGGAACTGCGGACCCGCTGTTCAAACAAGTATTTTGCGACGATCGTGTATCAGCGCTTTCTTGATTTCATCCATGCGCTCCACCGTGCTGCGATATCCAGCTTCAATCGCACGGTCGAATGCGCGCCAGTCCAACATGCCGATACCCGCAAGCTCGGGAGTCAGCAGGATGCTGCTCTGTTGCCTGTTGGCATCGGTAATCAGCTGGGTGCTCAGACTGCCGGAACACAGAAGAATCTGCAGGATATTGGGGGCGTGACCACTACGCAACAGACGCAGGCGCGACAGTATGGACATCTCGTCAACGTCCTCGCATGCCGCCAGCGAGCTCTCACTTCCAACGTCCACTCCAATCACTCGGCCACGCCCGAAGCTCCGCATTACATCGACAGGCAAATGATTGACAACACCACCATCCACCAGGATTTGCTGTTCGCTAAACACCGGCGGCAACACTCCGGGAATCGCCACCGATGCTCGCAGCGCGCGCCACAGGGTGCCGGAACGATGCACCACCATGCTGCCTGTCGTCAGGTTGGCGGAGATGCAAAAATAGGGAAGTAACAGGTCTTCGATATCACCGCTGCCCACCTCGGCACGCAACAATCGCGATACCCGTCTGCCAGACGCAAGAGAAATCAGTGGCATGGTGTAGTCACCGATTGGATTACGCTCGACGAAAGCCCGGCGATACACCTCGACCAAACGCTTGTCGTCCCAGCCTGCGGCCACGCCAGAGGCGATAATTGACCCGATACTCGTACCGCCACACAGATCGATGGGAATCTCCGCCTCACGCAAGGCCCTGATCACACCGATGTGTGCGAACCCGCGCG
>JAPHSC010000337.1 GCA_026193125.1 Gammaproteobacteria bacterium | reverse complement strand
GCAGGGCCAGCAGGGCCAGCAGGGCCACGATAAGTGACAACTTGTTCATAAGCTCCTCGCTCAGTCCCCAACGGCGGACAAACGGCTTCTTCCGGAACCCTCAACTCTTCAGAAACGGTTCCGAGAATCGTGCCAGGATTTTCAGCCTTTCTTCTTCGCCTTCCGGGCCGCCATCGTCCGGCTCGCCCAGTGCAACCGCGGCGGCGTCTGCACCACCGTTCCTCGCCAACTGGCTGTACCTGTCCAGCTCCGCCTGGTACCAGTCGATCGCGTCGTGCCCGATCTTCAGGTCCGGCAGTTCGGCAGCCAGGTTTGACGGCTCCACCCGGCACATCCAGCTCAATTCGAACGGCTTGATCGCCAGCCATTCCGGATGCTCGGCATGTTCCGAGTTGACCGAGATGACTGTTCCGCTGATCGGGGAGGGTATGTCCAGGCTGTAGTCGCCATAGGTGATTGAAAACAGCGTTTCTCCCCTGGCGATCTTTCTGCCTGTTTCCGGCAGATTGACGCTATCGACATGCCTGAAGATCTTGCGGATCAGGTCATCCAGCCCGATCCGGACGGCGCCATTCAGCTCGATCCTCGCCCACGCGTGCTGCTGGGAGATGAAAGCCCCGGCCGGCACATTCAACTCGAACCGGGATTTCGATTCGCCGATGCCGGGTTTGACCAGCCGCACTTTGTGGCGCACCTGTTTTTCCAGCCTGGCCTGCCGCTTGATCAGCGCGGTCTTGACGAAGGCCAGCAGTTCATCTTCGGTGAACGGCTTTTCGACATAGTCCATCGCCCCGTACTGAACGGTTTCGACGGCGGACTCGATGGTCCCGTAACCGGTAACGACAATGACGTCGATGTCGGGGCGCAGGTGCCTGACGGCTTTCGTCACTTCGACACCGTCCATCCCGGGCATCTTCAGGTCGGTGAAGACGAAGTCGTAGTCGCGCTTGCTGACCAGGCCCAGGGCTTCCTTGCCGCTTTCGACCGTGTCGATGCTGTAGCCTCCAAGCACCAGCATCTTGCGCAAGCTGTCCAGGATGATCTTCTCGTCGTCCACGGCCAGTATCCGGGCTTTAGGCGAATCCAGCTCAACCCGCGTAAGCGTCGGCGCTTCCTCGCTCACATCGAGCTTCAGGCCGATGTCCAGGGCCTGTTCTCTTTCCTTCCGGTCTTGTGCAGCCCGAAACCGCGTCAGCAGCGTGCGCAGCAGGATATCGACCAGGATGAAGACGATGATCGTGGTGACGATGATGGAAGTTACGACCACTTTGTGGATCCTCCGATTGCTGGATAGCCGGAGACGAAGCGTTCTGGCGGGCGCCAGCAAGGGCTCTGACGGCTCAGGGCGTGCGTTGACCCTTGACTGCAGTGTTGCAGCCTTCCGAGAGCACAGACGTCTCGGCCGTTGGCCAGAGGTCTAAGAACAACATCCTGGCCATGCGAGTCGACAGGCGTCCACTTCATGGGCCGTGAATCCGTTCTTGATTATGATGCGGGAATTGTGCCGGTTTGGGTCAGAAAGCTCACTGATCAGGGTCAATTAGCCCATTGTTTTTAAATGAAAAAGAATCATGTTGGCTGCATCATTTGTCCTCTTCGCTACCCCCCGGGCGGCGAATGATGGCAAGCTTATGGACTGTTGATCATGAGTGGACCCACCGTGCCCCAGGATCGAGACGGCCGCCCGTCCCGCGAACTGCACCGCTACGACCGCCAGATGCTGCTGCCCGGCTTCGGCGCGGACGGCCAGCGCCGGCTGCTGCGTTCCACTGCGCTGATTCTCGGCTGCGGGGCGCTCGGCACGGTGGCGGCCGACCTGCTTGCCCGGGCCGGGATCGGGCACCTGGTCATCATCGACCGGGACTTCGTCGAACTCGGCAATCTGCAGCGGCAAGTCCTGTTCGACGAGCGGGATGCCGCAGAGGCGCTGCCCAAGGCGGAAGCGGCGAAGCGCAAGATCGCGTGCATCAATTCGCAGGTGCGGGTGAGCGCGATCGTTGACGACCTGAACCACACGAACATCGCCGAGTACGCGGCTGGCGCGGATGTCCTGGTCGACGGGCTGGACAACTTCGAGACGCGTTACCTCGCCAACGACTTCGCGGTGAAACACGCTGTGCCCTATGTTTACGGCGCCGCGGTGGGCACCGCCGGCATGTCTTACGCAATCCTGCCCCATACCCGCAACGGCCATGCGCCGTGGGAGACGGCAACCACCGGCTCCCGCGCCACACCGTGTTTTCGTTGCCTGTTCGAGCAGGCGCCACCGCCGGGCGAAAGCCCGACCTGCGACACGGTGGGCGTGCTTGGCGCCGCCTCCGCCATCATCGCCAACTTCCAGGTCGCCGAATCCCTGAAAATACTCACCGGTCATTTCGATCGGGTCAGCCCGACCATGCTGAACATCGACCTGTGGTCCAACACGATGACCCAATTGAAGGTCAGCCAGGTGCGGGAGCATGGTGATTGTCCCTGCTGCAAGCGCCACGACTTCGAGTTTCTCGACGGCAAGGCCGGCTCCAGCGCCGCCGCCCTGTGCGGCCGCGACGCGGTTCAGCTCAGGCACCGGCAGCACCAGGGCGAACTCAATCTCGATGAAATCGCCCAGCGGCTGAGCCGCTTCGGAGCCGTGGTTTCGAACGGGTTCATGCTGCGGGCCGAGATCCGCGACAACGGCAAACCCTACGAGCTGACGCTGTTCGCCGACGGCCGAGCCATCGTGAAAGGCACCGGTGAGCCGAGCGAAGCCCGCGGTGTGTACGCCAGGTACGTGGGTAGTTGAGCTGACACCCGCGCCGATATCAGCTGCAACTTTGGCTTCAGCATTGCCACTGCTTCGATTAATCTCTTCCTCATGGACTCGATCAAGGCTTTCTTGAAGGCAAACGCCTGGCTGGCACTGGCGATTGTTGTCATCGCCGTGGCTCTGTACCAATTCGTGGACCCCGCGCCGCCGCGCGAGATAACCATGGCGACGGGTGACGAGGAGGGTCGTTATTTCGAGCTGGGCGAATATCTGAAGGCACAACTTCGGCGGGAGGGGGTAACGCTCAACGTCATTCCCACTGCGGGCTCGAAAGACAATATGGAGTTGCTGACCGATGCGGACAGCGACGTTTCCATTGCCTTCGTGCAGAGTGGCATGGAGGAAATTTTTGACCACGGCGAGACGGTGCTCGGAAGCTTGGGCAGCCTGTATTACGAACCGATCTGGATTTTCTATCGCAGCGAGATCGCCCTGGATTCCGTGACCGGGCTGAAGGGCATGCGGGTGGCAGTGGGCGAGAGTGGCAGCGGAACGCGTGCCGTGGCCCAGTACCTGCTCGCCGAAAATGGACTGCTCGATAGCGACAATGGCTTTGGCCTGGTGGAAGAGGGCGGCAAGCGTGCCGTGGAGCTTTTGCAGGATGGTGAAGTCGACGCGGCATTTTTTACCGTGTCACCGCAGAGCGACATCATTCGAGCCTTGATCGATTTGCCAGGTGTCGATTTTCTGGATATCAGGCGAAGCGCGGCCTACACGGCTCGTTATCCTTTCATTTCCAGCGTATCCATATCGGAGGGGCTGCTTGATCTGGAACGCAATATCCCGGATTCCGATCGCACGACCCTGGCCTCCACGGCGACCCTGGTAGTTAACGAGCGCTTTCACCCGGCGCTGACGCCGCTGGTGCTCGAATTGCTGTCGAGGCGGCTGCAGCAGGGGGGCGTACTTGAAAAGCCGGGGGAGTTCCCTTCGCCGTCCCATGTCGGGTTCAGCCTGACCAAGGAAGCGGAGCATT
>JAPHSC010000392.1 GCA_026193125.1 Gammaproteobacteria bacterium | reverse complement strand
TTCTCGGCGCCTTCTTCCTGAGCGCCGGCATTAGGTGCATGTCCTGCGATCACACTTCCGATCGCGAGGGCCAGAGTCTTCTTTTGAAATGTAATGTTACTGCTCATGAGCCGAATTTCTCCCCTGACAATGTTGTGGTTCAGCGTAGCGCTGCCGCAAAAATTAGTTATAACGTGACGCTAACCCAGTGGCGGCACCTGCCGTAGTGCCAGATCCGGACTGCCCATTGGTCCAGTGGACACTCAAGCTCGGCCTACTTGTTGCGCCGGTAAGATTCCGGGATCTGCAAGGGCCCCAGGGACTCCAGGTACTCGGATGTATAGCCCTCCGAGTACGGTGGAAAGCGGACATTGCTGTCGCGGAAGCTCTTGAGTGGCTGGCCCAGGTTATTCCAGCCAGCGGCACGCACGTCCCGGACATACTCGAGATCCAGCTTTAACGGTATGATTTCCCTGCCTTTATCTGCTTTGTAGATCAATTCACCACCCGGCCCCGCTATGATCGACTGACCGACCCCCAAAGGGCCCGCGACATTTACGTCAAAGAAATAGCATTGAAACATCGCCGCGCTGGCCTGGACGATCGCATGCTCGGCATTCCGGTCAATGGTGCTGGTGAGGGAGGGATGCAAAATCACCTCGGCTCCCATACAGGTGAGAGTTCTCAGGGTTTCGGGGAACCACATGTCGTAGCAGATTGAGATGCCAAACTTACCTACCCCGGGGACCTCGAAAACCACGAACTCGCTTCCGGCGGTCATGTTCTTCTCGTAAGGACACCAGGGAAATTGCTTGCGATAGCGTGCAATGACCTCGCCATCGGGATTGATGACAGGAGTCGTGTTGTAGAGTTTGCCGGCCTGCTTCTCGACAATCGAACCCGGGATCAGCCAGATGCCGTTGCGCCGGGCGATCTTCGAAAAGCGCGCCTCAAATGGCCCCGGCATGGGCTGCGCGGCCTTTTGACCGGTACCCAGGGCGTTCAATTCCGGCAGCAGCACCATGTCTACCCAGGGAAATCGCTTGGCCAGGTCGTCGATCTCGGATTCCATGGAATCCAGGTTATTACCGTTTATAGCCTCCAGTTGCAGGCCTGCAATCGCGATCTTGCTCATTCAAGTGTCCCAGGTTTGTGTACCCGGACCTTACCTTTGAGCAAGAAATCAACATAGGTCCAGTTAGGACCTTCTTTATGGGCCAGCAGAACTCGCGACTGGCGGGATTTTTATGGGTTCCCCGCCCAGATGTATAAACGCAGAGTCCACGAGTTGACGATCTCTATTGAAGTACTTGATCTGCTGACCATCAATGACAATGTAATAGGCGGACTCTTCTCCGTAGTTCCAGCGACGCCACTGGCGGTAGAAACGGTCACCGCTAATACGCCAGCGACCACTGTCCCGTTCCTCATTGGAGAATCCCAGTACCCCGCTCATGGAGCCGTCTTCGTGATACTTGATCGTACATGGCGCACCGTAGACCTCCTTGTAAAGTATTGTCGCACCCGACATGGCCATCCTTAGTTCATCGCCGGTCAACCAGTTGCCGGCTGTGGTATCAAGCGACTCGACCTGACCCCTGACCATGGTTCGTATCACTTTTACCAATTGCGTCACACCGGGACGAATCTTTTCCACCGGCAGGCTCGTTACGCCCATTCGAAAGCAGTTCTCTGCGTTCTCGGCAATCGCGTAGTAATGCCGGACAGGTTCAATCAGGACGCCACTCTGTGCAGCGACCTGTGCAAGCGCGGCAACATCAAAGGCCTCCGGCGTGCGTACCCAAAATGTCGTACCACCGACTTCGGGAGAGATTGCCATGGGTACGCCACGCATCCAGTTGAGTGCATCACGAAGTGCAGTGCGGCGCTCCTGGAAAATCCTGCCAAGCCGCAGCATCAGGGTGTCGTAATGGCCCAACGAGAGAAAAAAGGCGGCGGTTCGCTGATTATTGAGCGGTGGGTGATTCAGAATGCTGCGCCTGAATGCCCTCGCACGCTGAATAAACTGCGGATCGGCAACAATGAATCCCAGGCGAATCCCGGGGGCGAGGACTTTGGAGAAACTCGCCACATAAATGACCCGCCCTGTATCATCCATACTGCGCAAGGCAGGCTCCGGACGTTCCAGGTAGCTGGTTTCACATTCATAATCGTCTTCAATGACTACGAAATCATTCTCCACAGCGGACGCAAGGAGCGCCTTCCTGCGGTCCAGGGACATTACTACTGCTGTTGGTATCTGGTGGCTGGGTGTGACGTAGACCAGATCACTCTCCGCCAGGCGGGAGTCGACGACGATACCCTCGCTATCCACCGGTTGGTGCGAGAGTTTCGCACCGGATTCCCTGAACAGCCAGCGCACCTCGGAGTTACCTGGCTCCTCCAGCGTCACATTGACACTTTGATCCGCCAGCAACTGGCTTATCAGGAAGTGGCTGTTCTGGCTGCCCATGGTGATCAGAATTTCATCGGACCTGGCGTTAATACCTCGTCGCGTCAGGATCTTGCTTCTGATTTCCTCAATAAGCATCGGGTCATCGGCGTCTCCGCGGCCCGCCGACCAGTCGCGCACGTCGGCTACGCTCAATGCAAGGCGATTGGCCTCTCGCCATTCAGTTAAAGGGAAAAGCGATGCATCAAACTTGCCGTCGACAAACGGATAAGGATATTGATCCCAGTTGGGCAGGTCTTGCGCCCTTCGACTACCAATGCTCGGGCGCTTGGTGCGTCTTTTCCATGCCGCGGATTCAAGGGCATTCCCGGTCGAATTAGCACCCCTGAAGCCGACCCTGGTTTCGAGCATTTGCTCAGTGACGAAGATACCACTTCGCTGTCGAGTAACCAGATAGCCCTCGGCAACCAATTGCTGGTAAACCAGGACCACGGTATTGCGCGCCACGGCCAGTTGCTGCGCGAGCTTGCGACTGGACGGTAATCTATGGCCGGGCGGCAACGCACCGCTCAAAATGCCGCCCACCAGTTTCTGCCGAATCTGGTTTTGCAGATTCAGCTTGCTGTTCGGATCAAGATAAATGATGGTTTCCGGCAAGACCTCTATCGTCCCTATTTGTTGGGCTGGCAATAACTTTACTACACTCGCTGTGCGAGAGGTGGCACAAGCTGAAGCTGTCGAGTACTCGATAGTGGCCGCGACACGCTGCCAGGAACCCGCACCGTGAATGCACATCGCGTGTGCGGCAGTCTGGTCGGGTCGCGAACACAGGCAGTCACACAGGGCTATCTTCAGCTTTCCAGTCGTGGCCGATTGAAAGACATTCCTCCATTAACCACTTGAATTGGGCAAAGGTATCGACAATCGCATCCGGCTGATAGGGATGAGCCGGCGTGCCCGGAAAGATCTTGTTGATCCATTCGTGCTCCCAGAGAGTGCCGTTAAAGAATATCGAGGTGATTCCCGCGCGCTTGGCCGCAACAACATCCGTCGTACTGTCC
>JAPHSC010000117.1 GCA_026193125.1 Gammaproteobacteria bacterium | reverse complement strand
GGGGTCGTCACCCCCAAACCGGACCGTCTAGCTCTTGCACACCGACGGCATAGCGTACTCAGCCCGAATCTGGTGCAGATTGTTCAGCATTTTATCCAGCAGTACCTGCACCTCGGCATCTGTCTTTACCTGGCTGTCCCGCTTCACGAGTTCGGGAAACAAGGCCTGAGCCTGTGCGTCCTGCTGCCGGTCGGCCTCGGTGAGCACCTCGACCCAGGTACCGGCCAGGGCGAAATCCTTCTTGCCCGATTTTGCCGCTTCCCTGGCATTGGCGATGGCGATATCGTGCTTGCACTCGGCCAGGGCAACCAGGCCGTTGTAGGCATCGGGACCGATCTTGTCCCGCAACGCTTTCAGTTGCGCCTGGCGTTCAGCCTCAAGTTGAGCCTGCTTCTGCTGCGCCTCCGCCCTGTCCACACTGGAACCGGCCATGGCGCCTACCGCCGCACCGCTGGACCCGCCGTACACGGCGCCACGTGCACCCGCCTCGGCCACATTGCCACCAAATACCAGCGCGGTGAACATACCGCCTACAGCACCGGCCACGGCTCCCGTGGTCGCGCCCTGGGCTGCGCCCTTTTGCGCATTGGCCCCGCAGCCCGCAACACTCAGTGCCAGCACAACCAGCAATAGCGCCTGGACACTGCCGGTCCGGGTCGTACGGTAATTATTTTTCATTTTCTGTCCTCATGGAATGCGCGCAAGGCGCTCATCTTAACCCATACCCACGTGCAGGGCAGTGTCCGGGGCCCGTCTCCCGGTGAAAAGGCACACCCGGCCGGATTCCCGGGTGCCGGCAGTCGGCGCTTGCAGGTCATGATGTGCCAACCGCATGGACAAAAAAAGCGGTCCCCTGGCCGGCGGGGACCGCTTTCGATACTGCCTCAGCGCGGACAATCTCGCCGTCAACTAGAAAATATATTGAACGGACACTAAATTGGAACCGACTGTCAAATCGTAGGTTTGACCTAATGAGCTATCTTGCCAAATGAACAGGTCGCTCTGCGCCGCCACTGAAAGTCTTTCGGAAAAACTATAGCGAATACCGATTCCCGCTGCGAAGGCCGACTCGTCGGTCGAATCCCCAACGACATCCAGGCTGACCTGCCCAAATCCAAGCTGTCCAAACAACTCCCAGCCGCTGGTTCCAAATGGAATACTTCCTACCGCATGGACGGAAAGTGCGGAAACGTCGAAGCCCGCACCCATCAAACTGAAACTGCCATAGTCCGTATAGCGACCCTCCAGGGCAAAGTGCTTACCGAACTTGTACCCACCGAAAATCATGCCCCCTGTGTCTGTATCGTCATAACTGAATCCGTCGAATGCCCCGTCATCATTGAACTTCGACATACCCAGGCCGCCACCAATATAGCCGCCGCTCGCTTTTGACTCGACCGCCATTCCTGGCACCGCAAACATCAGCAGAACACACGCGAGCATCAATTTTCTGAACACAATTTCTCTCCCTTCCCATTCGTCCACAACGATCAAGAGCAGCAAACAAATCGGTCACCAGAATCCGGCCCGAATATAGCCACCGGAATTTCAGACAACCCGAACTACTTATAGTTCAGAAGTAATCAATTGTAAGCAAAATCTGCCGCTGACCGGCGGCGCAAAACAAATTGACCAGTGGGCAACCGGATTCCACTGATCCGTGGCCGGCAAGCGCCAGCGTGCCCGTCCGATTCGTTCACATCGCCCGTCCATCCCTGGAGCGAAATTCTCTACGTCAACGTTTGTGGGCCCTGCCACTGTACACGTAGCTGGCAAACCGAAATCCGGTGAGATACCCGGCCTGCATTTCAGGAACGTCAAATCCCGCGCCGGTGATCAATCGGTCCATGGGTCGATCCAGATGGCAACCACCCCCACAGCATCCCCACAGGGGATTCAGCAAGCGCTGCTGGCGCTGCACAAAGCGATCCGGCGCCAGACCGTGTTCAGCAAAGAGCATCACTGCCCCAGGCTTCATTACCCGGCGTATCTCTTCAAGCGCCCTCTCACTATCGGGAATGCTGCACAAGGTGAAGGTCATCACCACGCTATCAAAAAATTCGCTGGGCAAGGGAATGGATTCTGCACTGCTCGGTACCGCTTCAACCTGGAAGGGAACATCCCGCAGGCGCTTGCCCGCCACTGCCTGCATGGACTGCCAGTGCGGCTCCAGCGCCCACAGTCTTTC
>JAPHSC010000192.1 GCA_026193125.1 Gammaproteobacteria bacterium | reverse complement strand
GTCGGTTCGACATTACGCCCGACGTGTTCGAACAAGGGCAAACCCAGGGTATCGGTCAGCTTCTTGATCTGCATGGACACGGTTGGCTGGGTCAGGAACAATTCCTCCGCAGCACGCGTAAAACTGCCGAGCCTGACGATGGCCTCAAACACCTGTAACTGGCGCAAAGTCATGTGCCTTATCAGGTAATCCGGCATGGCCGCCGGTGGCGTGTATTCGTTGTCGTCCGAGGAAGCCATCTGCATCACCTTATTTTGACCTGCAGTGCAGGATATGCCTGTCAGGAAGTATAGGTTGGAGGTACAGCGACCCGTCTCACTGCGCTTCAGACGCGACCAGGGTTTCACAAATTTTTCCGGTGCCAGGACAGCTACATCCGAAACGAAAGCAGTAATATGCTCCCCTGCCCGCAGCAGTTCCTCCAGATCGTCGAGCATACCCGAGATGCTGCCCGCGGGGGACAATCACGTGGAATTTTATACTGGTATCACATCCAGCTCACCCGAAACTTCCCCGCTGGAGCCGACACCTCGCGCCTGAATGATCGTGTAACCACTGGCACCTCGGCGACCAACTGTCTCGGCCAGAGTGTCCTCAAGTGTATCCGTACTTTTTTAACCCGGCCTGCAACTCCGGTCAGCAGGGTCGAGAAATACACTTACGACTGTCCTGATCAGGCTGGTGAAGCACTGGTCTTCCAGCAATTTCTGAATCAGGTACAGCTTCATTATGTTCGTATAAAAGCATTTATACTAATCGATTATTTTATATTTAAGATAGTTTATTGAATGTACCTGGTGGTTCAATCCGGCCACACCCGGCAACCCACCCGGTACGGGTCGCGAGTTTCCGGTCGCGATCCCGCCTCAACTTTAGCAGAGCGCTTTCGCGTCGTGGTCGAGGCTGTTTCTTTCGTCGTCTTCGCGGGTCGAGTAACCGGCTGCGGCGTTTTATTTGCGGCTGTTTTTTTGCTGGTTGCGGTGGCTTTGGTCTTGCGCATTGTATCCACCAGCTGCTGGCGGGTTTTGTCTGTACTGTTCATGCTGTGTTTACCTCCTGAATCAATTGGTCGATCTCGGCCGCAGCATCCGCACCACGGCGCCCCATGTCAAATACGCTCTTGCCTTGCAGTGCGCTGTTGCGATAGATGGCGCGACGCCTTACTGCGGTAGCTGCCACCGGAAAGGCAATCTCTGACAAGGCATCACGGACCAGGCGCGACAGTGTGGTGCGTGGCTCGAGCTGGTTGATAACCAGGAGTGTCCGCAGTGCGGGGTTGAGCTTATGTGCTTCCTCGATCGACTGTTCGATGTGCACACTTGCCCATAGATCCATCGGTGAGGGCTGCACGGGAATCAGGGCCAGATCCCCGAAGCCCAGCACCGCGCCAGTCTGGGGGGCGTGCACGGAGGGAGGACAGTCGATCACCACGCAATGGTAGTCCTGCAAAAGTTGTATCGCCTGACGCTGCAGATCTGCCTCAGCCATATAAACCGGCGGCGCTGGCGCATCGGCTGCAATGGCATGCCATTGCAGCGCCGAACCCTGTGGATCAGCGTCAATCACCGCCACACTGTCGTGCCGCGCCAGGCCCGCCGCAAGGTTGACAGCCAGCGTGGTTTTGCCTGCACCGCCCTTGTTGCCCACCAGCGCAATCACAGGCACTACAAACCTCAGCCGGTTTTTTTCATGGCGAGGGCATCGAGCTCCTGCGCCAGGCGTCGCTGCTGATCCCCCAGTGTGTTGTCCTCTTCCGAGCAGTGAATCGTCATATTCACATAATCACGGCCAAAACCCATGTCAGGATACAGCCCCTCACGTTCCGACAACGCGGCAGCCTGATCCAGAAATTCGCGTAAACTTTCATAATCCACAAACTGGTAACGCCGCTCCAACCGCTCGGGCCGGGCCCGTTCCTGCCACTGTTGACTCATTGCTATTCTCCTATACTGACCCGTGTTCAAGTGGAAACTGTAGTGTCGACATCTTGCAGCTCCTGCAGCCAATCCAGCATATGCCGGGCGTGCTCCTTTTCCTCGGTGTGCAAGGCTTCGAAAAACAGCCGGCTGTCATGATCGCCGACCCTGGCACTGTGTCTGGTTGCAGCTTCGTAGAGGCTGACGACTTCCGATTCAAAGGCATGGTTTGCCTGCAATAATTCCAGCAGGTTGCGGCCCAGCTGCACCGGTCGTAACTGTGATGCATTCGGTGCAACACCAAGCGCGAGCATGCGACTGATAATACGTTCGGCATGCGCCAGTTCCTCGCCTGCTTCGGCGCTTAGCTTCCCGGCCACCTCGGCCAGCCCCCAGGCTTCAACAAGTTTTGCCTGGGTGCTGTAGAGCTGCACCGCGGAGAGCTCCAGACTCAAAGCCCTGCCGAGGTAACCAAGAACGCGCTGATCAACGTTTACAGGCAGCATGACGACATATCAATCAATCAGACTGTGCATTCAACCGCGTGACGGACGATTGCCGCTTGCATCGCTGAGCACCTGCTCTACTTCGCTATGCGGACGGGCAATGATGTGTGCCGCCACCAGTCCATCACCAACTCGCTCACAGGCATCCGCGCCGGCACGCACAGCCGCATTGACCGCACCGGTTTCGCCGCGCACGAGGACGGTGACATAGCCACCTCCCACGAACTCGCGTCCGATCAGCCGAACTTCCGCAGCCTTGGTCATCGCATCCGCCGCCTCAATGGCCGGCACCAATCCGCGTGTCTCTATCATGCCCAGGGCAATACCATACTTTTCGTTGGCCATGCTCTCTATCTCCTGCTATCAGTTCAGTTAGTTGCAAGGCCGCTGCGATCAGGCAGCGGCTGCAGAATCGGCACCACCTGCGGGCAGTACCGGTTCCACCTCACGGTGAGGACGGGCAATGATATGTGCCGCCACCAGGCCGTCACCGACACGT
>JAPHSC010000231.1 GCA_026193125.1 Gammaproteobacteria bacterium | reverse complement strand
CTGTGCGATGGCGAGTCCGTTGATCGAATGGAAGCTGGTCAGACGGGGCAGGTCCTGCTGGAGCACACGCCCTTCTACGCCGAAAGTGGTGGCCAGGTAGGTGACTGTGGTGCGCTCACCGGTACGGGCAGTTATTTCACGGTTTTGGACACCCAGAAACTGGGCCAGGCAATCAGCCACCAGGGCCGGCTTGAGTCCGGATCCATCAGCTTGGGTGATGTGTTGGTCGCCAGCGTGGATGCCGGGCGGCGCCAGGCCATTGTCCTGAACCATTCTGCCACGCATCTGTTGCACGCAGCCTTGCGCCAGGTGCTGGGAGAGCATGTCACCCAGAAGGGTTCGCTGGTGGCTCCGGATCGCCTGCGTTTCGACTTTTCCCACTACGAGGCCGTCACGGCTGAGCAACTGGGCAAGGTCGAAGACCTGGTCAATGAACAGATTCGCGCCAATGGCGCGGCCAAGACCGCCGTCATGGGCTATGACGAGGCGATTGAGGCCGGCGCCATGGCTTTGTTTGGCGAGAAGTATGGCGAGCATGTTCGAGTGCTGAAGATCGGTGAATTTTCCACCGAGTTATGCGGCGGAACCCACGTGACCCAGGCCGGTGACATCGGATTGCTGCACATCGTGTCGGAGACCGGTGTTGCGGCAGGAGTGCGGCGAATCGAAGCAGTAACGGGCAGGACCGCCCTGGACTGGATCCGTGCCCAGGACTCGCAGTTAAACGAGTTGGCCGAGCTGGTGAAAAGCGCCAGGGACGATCTGGGTGAGAAGGTACGCCAGTTGCTGCAACGTAACCGGGTACTGGAAAAGGAGCTCGAGAAAGTTAAGGGCCAGCTGGCGGGGGGGCGCAGTTCAGACCTGGCCGACCAGGCAGTAGATGTGCACGGCGTAAAGGTCCTGGCTGCGCGCCTGGATGGCGCAGACCGCAAGACCTTGCGTACCGCCCTGGATCAGCTCAAGGACAAGCTGGGCTCGGCGGTGATCGTACTGGGCGCTGCTACGGGCCCCGAAGAGGTGGCCCTGGTGGCCGGGGTGACCAAGGACAGCATGGGTAAGGTCAAGGCAGGTGAGCTGGTTAACATGGTTGCCCAGCAAATTGGTGGCAAAGGCGGCGGTCGCCCGGACATGGCGCAGGCGGGCGGCAGCGACGTGGATAAGCTCGATGGGGCGCTGGAATCCGTTCTCGCATGGGTGCAAGAGCGCCTGGCCTGACTTGAGGATTTGCGCTGATGACCGAAGCGGATAAACCAGGGTTTGTCCGAATTCGCTTGCCGTGCAACAAATCCTCCTCCGTTTTTGCGCGAGAATGCTTCTTAAATTCAGTAAGTTAGAATTATTCTGTATCGCAAATATAAGGGATTCCCCTATTATCGTCGGATTTGGATTCGGTATACTTACCGCGAGCCAGAAATAAAATATCAAGGAGTGGAGCTATGCTCATTCTGACAAGGAGGGTCGGTGAAAGTGTAGTCATCGGTGATGACGTAACTGTTACCGTGCTGGGCGTGAAGGGAAACCAGGTCCGTATTGGAGTTGACGCTCCCAAGGAAGTTGCCGTGCACCGCGAGGAGATATTCGAGCGGATCCAGCAGGAAGGCAATAATGCCAATGCCACAAAAGTGGCTTCCGTCTAGAATAATCAGGAATTTTCGAGAAACAGTGGGCCGGCGCTCTTTACGAAGGACGCCGGCCCAAGTATTATTTCCCGTCCTCTTGGCAAGCCACTCAGGCTGGCCCGAACATCGAAATGCTTTAGGAGAGGTGGCTGAGTGGTCGAAAGCGCTCCCCTGCTAAGGGAGTAAGGGTCTTAAAGCCCTTCGAGGGTTCGAATCCCTCCCTCTCCGCCATCTGACTTTTGTCGGGGCGTAGTCCCGAGAAAAGGCAGATTGAGAAGACAAGTGTTCGAACCTGGAAAAGAGGGTTCGATCGCGAGGCAGCCGAAGGTTGCTGAGCAAACGGTGGAGGGCGTAGCCTGACGCCGGCCCGAAGGGCGAGGAGCGGAAGCGACGAGTAATCCCTCCCTCTCCGCCATCTGTTTATTGCTGGTGCACAGGGGCCAGGAAAAGACGAAACAAAAGTGAAAGGAAACCTGGTAATGGATGTTCCTTCTGCTTTTGCGCTGTACAATACGCAAGCTTTTAGCGCCCGTAGCTCAGCTGGATAGAGTACTTGGCTACGAACCAAGGGGTCGGGAGTTCGAATCTCTCCGGGCGCGCCAAAAAATGTAGGGACCCATCAGGGTCCCTATTTTTTTGCGCCCGGAGTGTTCGAACTCAGTCGTCCGCCAGGACGACCAGTTCGAGCCGAGGAGCGCGGAGCGCGACGACAGGCGTTGCCGCGCAGCGGCGACGAGGCAG
>JAPHSC010000373.1 GCA_026193125.1 Gammaproteobacteria bacterium | reverse complement strand
GCCTTTTGGCCTCGACTAGACTGATCTCAACCAACCCGAAGTTCAGCACCCAGCACAGCGAGGTTTTCACATGCGACTGGGTCGCGCCCTACGCTTCTCATTAATAGGCCTGTTCGCCCTTCTGGCGACCTGTATCGTTCTAATCCTGACGCTAAACCTTGGTGCCTTCAAAGGTACTGCCGAAGGGCTGGTCAGCGATCTGCTTGGGCGTGAATTTACGATCGGCGGTGAATTCAAGGTCCATCTGGGGCGGCGTATCCATGTTGTAGCGGAGAATGTGAAACTTGCCAACGCCGACTGGAGTTCCAATGAGGACTTTGCGAACATTGGGCGCCTCGAGGGCACGCTCGATCCGTGGTCCCTGTTTAATCCTCCGCTACTTATCGAGTCGCTAAGCGTTGAACATGTGCGTCTGGGCCTCGAAAGCTCAAATTCAGGAGAGAACAACTGGACGTTCTTTCCCTCAGAAGACGCAGAGGAAGCCAGCGACACGAGCGAAGAAGAAAAGCTGAAATTGCCAGTCATGGTCGTGAGTGCATCGATAGTCGATTTCGCACTGACCTATGCTAATCCGCAACGACTGCAGCCATTTCAGTTCAACGCTACGCAGCTACGGGTAAGCCAGACCGATACCGAAGATCTGAATCTTGATGTAATTGGCGATATCAACGAAACACCGTTGGAACTTACGGCCAGCGCCGGGAGGATCGACAATCTTATCGATTTTTCCAACGTCAGCTTTGGCGTTTCGGGACAGCTGGGGGAAATCAGTTTCGATGGTAGGGCACAGATTGATGATCTGCTACGACCGGGCCGCTCCACCGCCAGCCTGGAGATACGAGGTCCAAATGCGGAGTACCTGACCAACGTCCTGGGACTGCAGCGGGTAACCACCGGGCCACTTGACCTCACCGCCACGATCGAGCCGGCGGGGGAGGCAATGCAGGTACTTCTAAGGGGAAATTTCGGCGAGTTTACGCTGGACCTAAACGGTCAGCTCGCCAATTTTAGTGATCTGCAGGATCTGGACTTGCACATTACCGCCAGCGGCCCGAATGCGAACACAGTTGCAAGCTTGTTTGGGGCGGACAGCGTGCCAGCCGATCCGTTCAGTATCGTAGGCAAGGTGGCACGTTCCGGTGCCGCGATTGACGTTGATGGATTCCAGGTAAAAGTGGGCGTGTCCCAGTTGGAAATAGACGGGCATTTTGCCAATTTCCCGGATCCGCACGGTGCCAGTGCGACTGTCAGGTTAAGCGGTCCGGAGATTGCTTACTTCAGCAAGATACTTGGCCTGCCGGGGGAGTTAACCGGACCATTCAAGCTGGACGCCACCCTGGAGCCGCTGGCGCAAGGCGGGACCTCAATTGACCTCTCAGCGACCGCGCGGGACATGAGGGTCACCTGTGTAGGCAACGTCACCGCTGACCCTTCTTTCCTGGGAACACGGGTGGAAGCGACATTCGCGGGGCCCAATGTGCGAACCTTGGCAACGGCTGTCGGCCTTGCTGACGCACCCGCGAAGCCGTTCGAACTAAAGCTGGCTCTCAAGCGCGTTGCGGCAGGCGCGGAACTGGAAACGGCCACCTTGTTTATTGCAGATGACCGTTTGTCCTTGCAAGGCTTGGTGGGAAACAAACCACTGGAGGCAGACACCGACATTCAGTTTCAAATGACCGGCCCTGATTTCGCAAGTACGCTGGTGACCTTTGGCCTGGACGCCCAGGAACTGCCGTACGCACAGTACAAAGTCAGTGGCAGCATAGTGCGTGAAACAGAATATTTCGTATTACACGATGTTGAGCTCGCTATCGGTGAAAAGCTTGATTACACGGTAGTTGTCGATGGCCAACTCAGCCCCAGGCAAAATTTCGAGGGCAGCAAGCTTCGCATTGCCGCAAGCGGGGCAAGCCTGGGCAGCGTGGCCAGCGCCGCCGGGTTGAAAGGTATGCCTGGGCTGCCGTTTGCGGCGGCTGGAGTTGTCGAAAAAATGGCGAGCGGTTTTACGCTAGAGGATGGCAAGGTCCGCGTCGGCGACGACACCCTTGAGGTGCAGGGTTTGATAGGGGATGAACCCCTGGAACGCGATACGAATCTACGGATCAATGCTCACCTGTCGGACCTGAAGATGACATTAAAGAATTTCGGGTTCGACTATGCGGCATTGCCGAGAGGTGAACTCAATGCGTCAGGCGAGCTCCAGAATCAGGATGGAAAGTTTGCCGTGAAAGGGCTAAAGGCGTCGCTGGCCGGCGCGAGCCTGAGCGCGGATGGGATGCTTGGCGGGCTGCCAAAGCTTGATGGAACGACGTTGTTGGCACGGGTTGAGGGCGTGGACCTTTCCCGCTTGCTGCCAGCAGAGCCACGGTATGCTCAGCTGAATAAGCCCTATGAAATCTCGGCGAATGTAGCACTGGAGGGTGACCGGCTTTTGCTGGAGGAGCTTAGGGTGCTGGTAGACAAGACGCAGTTAACAGGAAATCTTGACCTGGCATTGTCGCCGCTTTTTGACAGCGGTCATTTCGTTATAGATGGATCCTCCCCGGACGTGTTCAGCCTGGCACCCACAGTCCCCGAAATGGTCGACTTGGAAAGGGCACCTCTTGATTTACACGCGCAAGGAAAATGGGCCGATAATCTGTGGATATTAGACAAGCTCCTCTTGCAGCTTGGCAACGGACATGTCAGCGCAAGTGGCACCTTTGACGGACCACCAGATTTTGACAAGACCGACCTGGGTTTCGACTTGGATATTGCCAGTATTAGAAACTACAGTTTCCTGACCGGCTGGGAACTTCCGGCTGCACCAGCGCGGCTTAAATTTCGCCTGCTTGGCCAGGGTGACACCATTGAAGTGGAAAAATTCGAAGGCACAGTTGGTGATAGCGATGTCACCGCGGATTTTTCGTTCCGTGCAGGCAATGTACCAAGAATCCAACTCGGCTTCAGTTCAGATCGCCTGAACCTGGCACCCTATTTACAGGAAAGGACTGAAGAAGCGGCGGCGCAGGCGGAAACTACGGCGCCAGAAAAAGACAATAGTCGCGTCATTCCGGATATTGCCCTGCCAGTCGATTTTCTACGCAAATATGAGGGCTCTGTAGATATCAAGATTGCCGAGTTGAATATGCGTCAACGGACGTTACAAGACGTTGCCCTATTGGGAACACTTGAGAACGCGGCCCTGCTGGTGAAGACATTCACGTTTCGCTCCTCCTATGATGAAAAAATGGTTGGGACAATCGAGATTCATCCAACCGAAAAAAGCGCCGAGATGCTGCTGGCCGCCCAGGGCAATGGTTTTGTACTGGTATTGCCCAAGCTAACGAAGGACGATCTGCTGGCCTCACCGAGATTTGACCTGGATACCGTGTTGCATGGT
>JAPHSC010000313.1 GCA_026193125.1 Gammaproteobacteria bacterium | reverse complement strand
GAGTGGGACAACGGACTCAATCTCGGGGCCGGCTTCACCGGCTATTACTACACCGACGAGTTCGACGATACCTACAAGGAAGTCAATCTCTACGCCGGCTACAAGATAGTCAGCATTGAGTACGCCGCGGGCCAGTGGGACGCCTTCGACGCCTCGTCGGCGGACTATGACTATGTCGCTGTCACCGTCGAGTACTCCGGCATCTACGGCAAGTACGGCAGCTGGGGCAAGGACTTTGACGGCGACTATTTCGAGCTCGGCTATGGCAAGGAAGTCGCCGGCTTTGACCTCGGCGTAAGCCTGATCCGCAGCAGCAAGGAATTATCCCAGAACGTGGACGCGAATTTTGGCCCTACAGAAGATACGTTCTTTGTCTTTTCGATCAGCAAATCCTTCAGCCTGATGGACTAGTCCTCGTGACGGACCGACAAAAACCAGGTCGGCCAATTTCATACGGAACACGGAGCTTTCAATGAAACTGATTACCGCAATCATCAAACCTTTCAAGCTGGACGACGTGCGTGAAGCCGTGGCGGATATCGGCATCAAGGGTATTACCGTAACCGAGGTAAAGGGTTTTGGCCGGCAAAAGGGCCATACCGAGCTCTATCGGGGGGCCGAGTACGTCGTGGACTTCCTGCCCAAGGCCAAGATAGAACTGGCGGTTCCCGACGATATCGCCGAACAGGTCATCGAGGCCATTACTGACGCCGCCCGCACCGGAAAAATCGGGGACGGGAAGATCTTCGTGACCGCGCTTGAACATGTCATTCGGATTCGCACCGGCGAGACCGGATCCGAAGCCCTCTAACGCAGCGTCCACCGGACCAAGGAGAAAGTCGTGGAGCAAGTGACAGAATTAAGTTACGCCCTGGATACCTTTTATTTTCTGGTTTGTGGTGCCCTGGTCATGTGGATGGCCGCGGGATTCACCATGCTCGAATCCGGCCTCGTGCGGGCCAAGAATACTGCCGAGATCCTGGCCAAGAACGTTGGGCTGTATGCCATCGCCTGTGTCATGTACATGCTATGCGGCTACGGCATCATGTACGGTGGCGAGCACCCCTACCTACCGGGGCTGAGCATGCTTACCAGCGCGGATCATTCGCTCACCGACGTGCTGGCGTCTGGAGGCGAAAGTTATTACTCCAAGCTTTCGGATTTCTTCTTCCAGGTCGTGTTCGTGGCTACCGCCATGTCCATCGTATCGGGCTCGGTAGCGGAACGTATGAAGCTGTGGAGCTTTTTTGCTTTCGCAGTAGTCATGACCGGCTTTATTTATCCGGTCCAGGGTTACTGGAAATGGGGCGGCGGCTTTTTGGACCAGGCCGGCTTCATGGATTTTGCGGGCTCCGGCGTGGTGCACATGGCAGGTGCGTCGGCGGCATTGACTGCCGTACTGCTGTTGGGAGCGCGCAAAGGCAAATACGGTCGCGACGGCCAGGTAAATGCCATTCAGGGCTGTAATCTGCCTCTCGCCACCCTGGGCATGCTTATCCTGTGGTTGGGCTGGTTCGGCTTCAACGGCGGCTCCCAACTCAAGCTCACCAGCGTCATGGATGCCAATGCGGTGGCCCTGGTCTTCGTAAACACCAATATGGCCGCGGCCGGTGGCCTGCTGGCAGCGCTGCTGACTTCCAAATTTGTGTTTGGCAAGGCTGACCTGACCATGATCCTGAACGGTGCATTGGCAGGCCTGGTGGCTATCACCGCAGAACCTCTCGCCCCCTCGCCCGTCGCAGCCACCCTGATCGGCGCCGTGGGTGGCGTGATTGTGTTTTTCTCGGTGCTTGGCCTCGACAAGCTGAAGATTGATGACCCTGTGGGTGCGATTTCGGTACATGGCGCAGCGGGGTTATGGGGCTTGATCGCGGTGGTGTTTAGCCAGGATTATGCCCAGCTGTCTGCCGACCATGGCTCCGACTGGGGCATGTTCGACCAATTGGGCGCCCAGCTACTGGGGATCGCGACCATAGCCATCTGGGTGCTGCTTACCAGCGGATTGGTCTGGTTCGTGCTGAAGAAAACAGTCGGAATCCGGGTATCGGAAGAAGAAGAATACGAGGGCCTGGATCTGGTCGAATGTGGCCTCGAGGCCTATCCGGAATTCCGCCCGGCCGAGTAAGGTCCGGGCTTAGCCCGGCACCTTTGTTTTTCACTTCAACCAAAACGGGCCTTGCGGCCCGTTTTGCATTCCTTGATAGTAGGCACCTATACAGGCCGATCTATACACTTCAGGCAGCAGGGGAAGCATTAGCGTGAAAATGGTCACCGCAATTATCAAGCCTTTCAAACTGGACGATGTACGCGAAGCGCTTGCCGACGTTGGGATTCAGGGCATTACTGTGACCGAGGTCAAGGGTTTTGGCCGCCAAAAGGGCCATACTGAGCTTTATCGGGGCGCAGAATATGTGGTCGACTTCCTGCCCAAGATGAAAATTGAGCTGGCCATCGACGATTCGATCCTGGATCAGGTCATCGAGGCCATAAGCAGCGCTGCACATACGGGCAAAATTGGGGACGGCAAGATTTTCGTATCCAACCTGGACCTGGCGCTGAGGATTCGAACCGGTGAGACGGATACCGAGGCGCTGTAACGGCGCTCGTTCTTGTCACGAGGTGTACATCATGACGACACGACACATACTGATCGCAGCGGCCGCCCTGGTGATCTGCGCCGTCGCCCAGGCCGACGTATACCGCTGGCTAGATGCCAATGGTGTCGTTCATTACACAGATACGCCGCCGGAGGGTGTGGAGTCCGTACTGGTTCCGGTGGAATCACGCTCCACCGACAGGCAGGCCGTTGCGAGTCAGCGCAAGGCAACCATCGGGCGTGAGCAAGCACAGATGCTGATCAACCAGGAAGCCAATGCCGGGGCAGCGGATGAACAAGCCCTGATGGCTGAACGAGAGGCGGCCAGAGAGAAAGCCTGCGCCGACGCCCAGGCACGCGTATTCAGCTATGAGCACAGCCACCGCCTGTATCGGGAACTGCCGAACGGTGAACGGGAATACTTCACTGACGAGGAAATTACCCAGGCTCGTGAAGATGCCAACAAGGCGGTAGAGAAATTCTGCAAATAACCAGTCGGCAAACGCCCGGAGAGGGCAACCTGGCGGACTGCCGGCCTGAACCCTCAGGACCGTGATTGTTAAGCGAGTGAATCAGCCAACAAACAGCGAACCGAAGCGGCAAGGCACGGAAGCGTATCTGCCCGATTTCTGCTCGCCCAGAATGGCGTTTGCCGCGGTCTTGATCGCCGAGTTGGTGGCGCTGTTGCTGGCACTCGCCAGGCCTGATGCCCAGCTTGGTTTCTGGAGCGAACTGGCCAGCGCCTCCCTGGTCCTGCTGTGGATCGCGCTGGGTACCGCCGGGCTACTTTGCTTGTGCCGAAAGTGGCTCAATAACCTGGCCCTGGTTCCCGGCAGCGCACTGGCACTTTCGATCATTGTACTGGTACCCCTGGCGACCACCGAGGCGGCATACCTGGCGGGCCAGTATCT
>JAPHSC010000001.1 GCA_026193125.1 Gammaproteobacteria bacterium | reverse complement strand
TCCAGGCGGTCCCGACGCTGGAACAAGTCCCTGGCCTGCAGGTACAACTGGTAGGCATCCAGGTTCTCGGTGGCCGGCACCACCGTCACCATCTTTGCGACTTTCTCCACACCCAGTTTGTCTACAAGCGAATCCACGATGGAATTGGCGATCTCGTCCTGGATGGTGAAAATATCTTTCAGCTCCCGGTCAAAATTGGCAGACCACAGGTGCTCATCGGTGTCGGCCTCTATGAGCTGAGCGGTAATGCGAATACGGTAGCCGTCCTTGCGCACGCTGCCTTCCAACACATAGCCCACTCCCAGCTCTTTCGCGATGGTCGGCACATTCTGGGTGCTGCCACGGTAACCGAAAGACGAGGTACGTGATGCCACGCGCAGACCATCTACCCGCACCAGTACGTTCAACAACTCCTCGGAGATGCCATCGGTGAAATAACGCTGATCCTCCGCCGCGCTCAAGTCCATGAACGGCAGCACGGCAATGGAGACCCGCGAGTCCGCAGGCTTTGCATTCGGCTCGGCCGCAAGCGGCGCAGCGGATTCCTGCTCAGCGCGAGGCAGAAAGCGATTCAGACCCACGCTGGCGATGGCCAGCACCAGCAGTATTGCGATGGTCATATTCAGACGGTGGGCAGTGGCCGCGGTGACCGAGGCCTCCCGCGGGACGTCCTGCTCGCGCTTGATGCCCTCGGGGGTCAGCTCGTAGACCCAGGCAAACACCAGTGCCGGCACGAAGCCGATGGCCAGCAACAGAAACACCAGTGAGCCGGTCCAGGCAGGGACCGGCAGCAAGGAGGACAACACATCGGTGGCCTGCAGCAACAACCATGTGCCAACCAGGTACAACATGCCCACGCGTATGACGTTACGGCGCTTGAGCTCCGAGAAGAATCCCATTTAGTCTCCAGGCATCTTTAGTATTTATTTCTGTGGGCGGATCATGGCCGATCACCCGTCGATTGTCGATATATCAAGTAGTTAGCAGTGGGATCGAAGACGGCTATTTCGAGCTTTTCCGCTAGTCCGCCAGTCTCATTTTCTTCAGCAAGGCCATGTAACCGGGATGCTGTTTAAGCGCTACGAAAGACGGATCGATCTTGAGGGTTGGCAGACCCGGATCTCGTACCTCATAGGCCCGTTGCAGCCACTTCACGGCCTCATTCGCCTCGCCCCACTCGGCGTAAATCTGTGCCTGTTGATAGGAGGCGGCCTCGCCATACCTTTCCCAAAGTTCCTTCTGGGCAGCTTCTGCAGCCGCCCTGTTGCCAAGCTTGTGCTGCACGATAGCCAGGCTCGAAAGTCGCGCAAAAACCACCGGCTCCGCCTCGAAAAAGGCCAGCGCCTCCTGCAGTCGGCCCTGGTCCATGGCGTACCAACCCAGGGACCCATGGGTGAAAGCTCGGGACGGGAATTTTTCCAGTAATTCCAGCCCGATCTCTTCCGCCGGTTGGAGGTCACCAAGATAATACAGGACGTCCATCAATTGCCCTGAAACATTTGCATCCAGGGGATCCTGCAACCGGGCGGTCTGTAAAATCTCCAGGGCCTCTTCGAACCGGCCGTCATTGACGCGCAGGTTAGCCAGCATCTTGCGTGCCGTGACATCGCCCTGTCGCAGCCTCAGGGCGCGCTGCACTGCCACCTCTGCGGCATCCCAGTCCCAGTTATACAGATAGTCCAGGGTCGCCGCGGCCAGATGAGCTTCCGGCACCGTGTCGTCCAGCTCCAGTGCCTTCGCCGCTGCCTCCCGAGCCCGCGCGAGGGCAGCAGGGGAGCCATCGGAGGACTGGGACGCATAGTTGGCATCTGCCAGCGACAGCATGGCCCAGGCCAGGGCGGAATCGGGTACCAACGCCACCGCCTGCTCAAAATACTCTGCCGCCTTCTGCCTGTTGTCCGGGCCGATCTGGTTCCAGAAATACAGGCCCCGCAGATACGCGTTATAGGCCTCGGCATTGCCGGTCAGGGAGTTAGGGGCATGTGTCGGTACCTGCTCACCAAGCAGGGTGACTTTCAGTTCCTTGACCACCGCGCCGGCAATCTCGTCCTGCACGGCCAGTACATCGGTCAATTCCCTGTCATAGGTTTCCGACCACAGGTGGAAGCCGTCATCCACCTTTACCAGCTGGGCGGTGATGCGTACCCGGTTTTCGCCCTTGCGCACTGAGCCTTCCAGGATGGTGCTCACACCCAGGCTCTCGCCTATGGTCCGCAGGTCATCGTTCTTGCCCTTGAAGGCGAAGGACGATGTGCGTCCCGCCACGCGGAACGCGGGAATCTTGGCCAGCAGGTTCAGCAGTTCTTCGGAGATGCCGTCGCTGAAGTAGTCCTGTTCCTTGTCCGAGCTCATGTTGACGAAGGGCAGCACGGCGATGGACGTCAAACCGGCCTGTACCGCAGCGGCCCCGGAGCGGGCAGACCTGTCGGCGCCGGCATGCCGGCTGGTTCCCTGCACAGCGGGCTTCGACCCGGGTCGCTCAAGGAAAAACTTGTCCACGGCAAAATAGCCCAGCGCCAATACCAGGACAAAAATAATCGTGTGATCCAGCTTGCGACCGGTGACATGGGTAACGGACTGGCTGCGGTCCACGTCTTTTTCCCGCTTCAGACCCTCGGGCGTCATCTCGAAGGCCCAGGCGAACATCAGCACTACCGGTGCACCCAGGGCGCATATCAGCAGAATGGTCTTGAACACCCAGTCAGGCGCGACGATGTTACCCAGCACCACGTCCGACACCTGCAAAACCAGCCAGGCCGTAATCAGGTAGGCGATGCCCACGCGGAATACATTGCGTCTTTTCAGTTCCTGGAACAGCGACATTATAGTTAATCTAATCCATCAATAATTTGACGAATCATGGCGTATGCCGGGCCCTTTGTCGAACCGGGGTCGTTATTCAAGAGACCTTCGCCGACGCATCACCCACAGGTAGGACAGGCCCAGCAGCAGCAATAACGTCAACCCCAGCGCGGGCATCGGATAGGCAACGGCGAACACCAGCGGCGTCAGCATTACTCGGGCCGTCGCACGTGCCCAGGGTCGCTGGGCAATGTAGTCAGCCAGGGGCGGCGAGTAACGATAGTAGAAAGCCACAAAATTACGGCCCAGAGAATTGGTCATCAGGTAGCGATCCCGGAACCGACGCAGGGCATCCACGTGGGGATCCAGCGCCGAGCCATAGGCCGCGGTGGCAATGAAACAGCCTGGGGTACCAATGTCTCCGATATTCAAATCCCCGAAATCGTAGCATGCATTCAGAACACCGGAACCCAGCGCCTGGGTTAACGAGTCATTGGTCGCGTCATAATCTGCATCGCTGCTTGAGACAGTGAGCGTCAAATCCTGGGTCACAGACTGGGACAGGGGAACCGATTGGTGGCTTACTTCGAGCCTTACTCTTGCCCCGGCAGGCAGTTCCGCGATGTGACAGGTGCCGTCCACGATGCTCGTACACTGTGTGTCGATAAATTCCAGGCCGGCAATAACCAGCGGGTCCTGGGACAACTCTACAACCACGTCCCGAGCCGCGTCCGGGCCGGCATTGAATACGCTGGCCCACACCCAATATGTTTGCAGGTCGCAACCATTCTGCATCAACCTCGCATCACTGAAGGTTACCGAAAGGTCGACGCAGCGCTCCACCCCCGGCTGACGCAATGCAGCCAGGGCCGTGTCGTTGTCAGGGTTGATATCATCAGCATCCGAGGCCACGGCCTTGTTCACGATACAGGCGGGCGGCTGCGCCCCGGTAATGATGGCGGGCACCACGAGGGTCGCGACTTGGGCAGGAACCATTCCTCCCACCGTCCAGACACCGGTGACCGGGTCATACACACCCACGCTGGGAAATGCCGCCGCGCCATCCGGGATTGCTGTCCCCGTCGGCAGCACATCCAGTACCTGGGCGCTCAGGGCCGCGTCGGGTCCTGTGTTGGTCAGTTCAATAGTGAATTCCACCGGCTGCCCGGGACCGGGCTGCGGGTTATCAACGGTCTTGGTCACGGACAGGTCGGGCGCCGCCTGGGCCAGCATTGCCGGGAACACCAGGGCCAGAGCAAACAGTCGACAGGCATGCTTATTCGAATTGTTATTCGCACACATTATCAGCTCCTCGAGTATTTTCAGATTCGACCCTTCCTTCGCTCTCTTATGCACACCATTCCCCGGCCACTCTCCAGGCCAGGCGTCTCAGTAACAGTAATCTTGATAAGTTATAGCAGTTCGACGGATTCAAGACCGGGATTTTTCCACCAGCCCTCTGCAATAACCGGGTATGCCGCAAGGTCACTTCCCGGGTCTTGCTCCAGCTGGATCGTGGCACCCGCCGTTCCGAGCCGGGTCCCGGCAAGCGCCTGCCCCTTTTCCTGTTCCGGCAACCCGGCCAATGCAGCGGTCAACCGCAAATAGCGAAGCTCACCGTTGACCGCGCAATCACCCGGCTTCCGAAGGATTGCTAATAGCCCTTGGGAATATATTTGAAGCGCGCCATCTGCTCGCGATGGTCGGCCACAATTCGTGCCACCTGGTCGCGGTCAAGCGCTTCACGCCATTGGTTGGCCCTGCCTTGCCTGAAAAATCGCGTGGTCTTGTTCGATGCTTCGCTAAAGCCGTCACGTCGTTCCAGCTTCGACAAGCTTTGAAAGCTTGAGTGCGCAATGGCCCGTTCGATACGCTTGCGGTTGTCTCCCAGACCAACCAGGCCGGCGATCTTGCCAAATGTTTTGCCTGGTTTTTCCAGCATATCCTCGTAGCGCACGGTCAGGATGGCGGGGTCTGCCATAGCGGTCCAACTCGCGACATGCATGGACCAGGAGCCAAGTATCTGCGCCACAAATAATTCGTCATTCCCGGTGGCCAGCTCTTCGGAGGCAAGGCGATCTATGGCTTCATCCACACTCAAACCAAAGTGATGCGTCATACTCAAGGCCACATCCAGTGGATTGCGCACGACATAGACTGCGCCAGCGCTGACCTCCGGATTGTGTAGCGCATGACCCTCAAAACTGCCATTCATATTATGTGTTTTCACCAGCACAGTGCCTGGCTGACTGGCCGCAATCCGGGCGTGTACTCGTGGCCGCAGGGCACAAAGCTGGGCGGCGTCAAGCTCGGTACTCGGCTGTCCGGCAAGGGCTGTAAATAACTCCGGCACAGCCTCGTCCCGGCAATAGTTCGACAATTCCGCCAGCGGCAGAGGATCGGAACCATCCGCAATCAGGTTTGCCAAAAATGCACGCACCCAGGTGTTGCCGGATTTGGGGTAGGAAGCCAACCAGAGGATATTAGACATGAGGCGAGTTCAAGATTCTCCGTAATGTGTATTTGCAAGGCCACGGGGTCACTGCTGCACTGCGAAGGAAAATTTCGCTCACTGTGGCAAGCATTGACGCGAAGACCCGGCGACGAATGTCACACAGTTTTTCCGCTGGTTCAATATGCATAGCGCCTGCAACGCAGAGTTGGTAACTGGCTCGCGGGAAGCACCAGCTTGCCGGCGTATTTCCTGCACGACTTTCTTCGACCCCGAATGTCTGCTCTCGCGTCAATCCAGGCTGGCCAGCCAGATGATGTATCGACTGCCCTTGTTGCCATACCCTCGCACCACAAGCTCCTCGACGACAAACCCGCAACACCTGAGACGATCGTGAAAACCGCGATCCTGCCCCGCCGACCAATACGCCACGATTCCGCCAGGTCTGAGCGCGTCCTGGGCAGCATCGATGCCAGAGCTGCTATACAGCCAATCGTTAGCGCTCTTGGTCAGTCCCTCTGGTCCGTTGTCCACATCCAGTGCAATGACGTCGAAATACCCGCGTTTCTTTAGCAGCAGCTTGGCCACGTCACCCACGTGAACCCGCGTGCGCGGGTCATCCAGCGGGCGACCACTGTGTTCACCCAGCGGACCGCGATTCCATTCCACAACCTGTGGGACTAATTCGGCAACCGTGACCTCGGCATTCGGCCCCACTTCCTTGAGCGCGGCAGCCAGGGTGAAGCCCATCCCCAAGCCGGCGATCAGCACGCGTGCCGTGTCCGGGTTACGCAAGCGCTTGCAAGGTGCCTCGCCGAGCGCGTCCTCGGAACCATGCACCCGAGTGTTCATCAGGTCCTGGGAGCCGGAACTGTTGCCAGATATCTTGATGAAGAAATCGTCCTTGTTCCGGTACAGGCCAAGCAACTGGCCGCTACCCGGGACAGGCGCCTCTTCGATCAGGGTCCAATGCCTCATAGTCAGTCCAGGGCCGGGGAGGAAGGAGAATTGCAGTGCAGTATACCGATTTGCCGACCTGGCTCACGCGAAAATGGGCTGCATGCCTTGATGATTCAAGGCATGCGGCGCCCTTATTTGGCGTAGCCCTGCAGGAAGCTCTCCAGTGCGGCGCTTTCACGCTGCTTGCGGGCGATGCAATTTTCGATATTTTCCACCGACTTGGCCAGGTAGGCCTGGTAGATATCACTGCGTGGCTGGTAAAAGGCAACCAGCTTGTCAAGGTTGGCCTGGTTACAGGTGGACGCTGTAGCCAGGGGCAAATAGTGGTGATACACGGGCGGTAGCTTGCTCAGCAAGGCATCCAGGTTCTCGTCCAGCCACGTGTACAGGATGCCGTAGTCATCCAGCACGTAGCTCGCCATGTACAAACCCCAGGAGGCCTCACCGGCCGGCACCGCGTCGCTTAGCGACCAGTCCAGGTGTTCCTTGATGATCTCCGGATCAGTGAAGTACATGGACGAGAGCAGGTTGGATTTCATGCTTTCCGATTGGGCATTCTTGTAGGCCTTGCGATAAGCCTCGTACTCCTTGCGGTCACCGTGTCTGGCATTGACACTCAGCGCTGCCTTGCCCAGGTCCGAGGGCACGGAGTCCGGATCGGCCAGGTATTTATGGGCCAGCTCCCCGATCTGCCGGTACGTCTCCTCGTCCGAGCCAAACTGGCCCAGCACCGATACCAGCTTGGGACGCACCTGGGTCACGCCCTCGGCCTCCCCTGGCCGCGGTTCCAGACCGATGGCATCCAGGCGACCGTCCAGGGCCCGGTCTACAAAGCGTGAAAATGCCTCGGCGTTGGCCGCATCGATGAAATCATCACCAATTTCTTCAAGCGCATTCAGGGCCGGACGAAACACCAGGGGATGGGGATCGGCAAGGGTC
>JAPHSC010000396.1 GCA_026193125.1 Gammaproteobacteria bacterium | reverse complement strand
TTGATCAGACGGGCGTTGATTTCAACCGGCTTTAGCACTGCGGCCACGCCCAGGATCAGGGCAATATTGCAGATGTTCGAACCCACGACATTACCCAGCGCCACATCTTCCATACCGGACATTGCGGCATGCAGGGACACAAATAATTCGGGGGCGCTGGTGCCGAAGGCGACAACGGTGAGACCCACGCTCAGGGCCGATACGCCCAGCCCAAGCGCCAGACGAGAGGCTCCGGACACCAGGCCCTCGGCGCCGTAATACAGCAGAATCAGTCCCAGCGGAATGTAGAAAAAACTTTCAAGCATGCCCGCATTGTGCCTGTAATCCGCGCTTCACGCTAACGCAAGGTGCAGCGCGGCCCGCGCCAACAAGCGGGTCGAATCCAGCAAGGGCAGGCAGGAATCGGGCTGCTCGATCAGCAGCGGAATCTCGGTACACCCAAGCACCACGGCATCACAACCGCTTGCAGCCAGGGATTCAATCACACCGGACAAATATTCCCGCGAAGAGGCCTCAAAACGCATGTTGACCAGTTCCTCAAAAATAATCCGGTTGACGCCCAGGCGCTGATCGACCGTGGGAATCAAGGTCTGTATGCCCAGGGCCGAACACTGCCGGGGATAAACCAGACTGTCCATCAGCCAGGAGGTGCCAAGTACACCCAGCCGGACATAGCCCCGTAAAAGCGCCTCCTCGGCAACCACTTGGGCGATATGCAACCAGGGCAGACCGGTTTCGGGAGCACAGATATCCAGTGCCTCGTGGACCGTGTTGTCAGGGCAAATCAGGAATTGCGCCCCCGCGGCCTCCAGCCGTCGCGCCGATTCCAGCAGCAGCGCCGACACCTGTTTCCAGTCGGCCCGGGCAAGCGGCTCCATGTAACGCCCCAAAGGCAGCGTATGCATACTGATCTGCGGGTGCATATGTGGTCCGAGCCGCGCCGGTCCCTCGGCGCAGAGTGTCCTGTAACACAGGGCCGCGCCCTCGGCGCTGACCCCGACGATTCCAATGTGAGCAGGCGTCTTCATGGCTGATACCTCGCTGGATCAGGGTACCGGATTCTCCGCCAGCACTTCGGCCCCTACTTCCAGCACCGACTGCACAAGCAAATCCATATCCGTGTAACGGGTTCGATGATTCACGTGCGCCACGCGTATGGCGTAGTGACCATTTACCCGGGTGTGTGACGGAACCGCGATACCCCTCTCCTGGATACGCAACAAAATTTCCTGGTTCAGGCTATCCAGCCCCGAGTCGTCAAGGCCGTCAGGCCGATAGCGGAAGACCACGATATTCAGGGAAACCGGTGCCAGCAACTGCAGCTGTGAGTGTTCCTGTACCCGTCTGCCCAGGTAGCAGGCCTGGTCGATATTCTGCCGGATCAAGCGGCGGTATTTATCCATCCCGTGGGTCTTGATGGACATCCAGGCCTTCAGTGCTCGAAAATTCCGACTCAACTGCAGACCATATTCACTGAACCAGTTTCCTCCGCCGGCCACGCCCCGGGCGGCTTGCTCCAGATAGGCCGGTGTGAGGGCAAAGGTGTCCCGGTGTTGCTGGCGGTTGCGCACCAGTACGCAGCCGATTTCCATGGGCATGTACATCCACTTGTGCAAATCAAAGGCCAGGGAATCGGCCCGCTTGATACCGCGCATCTGGGTGGCTTTCTCAGGCAGGATGGCAGCCCAGGCGCCGTAGGCGCCGTCCACGTGAAACCACAACTTCTGCTCCTGGCATATCTGGGCCAGGGCCTCCAGGTCATCCACCGCCCCGGTATTGACCGTACCGGCGGCGCCCACGACGCAGATCGGCTGCATGCCCGCCGCACGGTCCTGCTGGAGCATTACGCGCAGGGCCTCCACATCGATGCTGTGATCGGCATGCGTCGGCACCAGGCGCAGCGAGTCTGAACCCATGCCCATGAGTTCCAGCGCCTTTTGGACTGAGGAATGCTGTTCGGTGGATCCGTAGACCGTCATTCTGTGTGGCGCCTGCTGCAGACCGTACTTGCGTATATCGAAACCGGCGCCAACCCGCCTGGCTACGGCCAGGCCCACCAGGTTGGCCATGGACCCGCCACTGACCAGCAGACCGCTGGAGTCTTCTGGAAAATCAAAAATTTCACGCATCCATTCCAGCACCTGGTCCTCTACCAGGTTACAGGCATGCACACCGCCGCCCATGTTTGGGTTCATGCTGGCCGCAAGAAACTCGGCCAGCACGCCGGTGGGCGTGCCGGTACCGATTACCCAGGCCCAGAAACGCGGATGAATATTCCCCAGGGGGTAAGGCAACACATCCTGGCGGAACTGCTCATACACGGCAGTCTCGTCACCGGGGGCCAACGGCAGGGGTTCGCGCAAGTGTCGCCGGACCTGCTCTGGCAGCGGTTGCCAGGCCGGCCTGTCGGAAACCGTCTGCAGGTAATCCATCATGTCATCCATCATGCGATGACCGAGGGCCCGGGTGGCTTCCCA
>JAPHSC010000428.1 GCA_026193125.1 Gammaproteobacteria bacterium | reverse complement strand
GGTGAATGCCGGCGCGATCACAGACCAAATATTCGGCCGAGAATCGAGCGTGGAAATTGCCCCGGTGGGCCGCTTGCAGCCTCACGGGTTTCGCCGCCCGCTCCGGTGTTCGTCGTTGCCAGTCTTGTCGAATTCCCCCTTGAAAAAAAAATTGCGGCCCCGACATAGGGATTGCGGGTGCCAAGTCTTACCCAGATTGGCATTGCGCTGGACGAACTTTTTTACGTATCGCTTCTATTGGAGGATGTGTTTATGACTACGATTGATTTAAGCCCCCTGTATCGCAGCAGTATTGGATTTGATCGCCTGGCCAGCATGCTTGACACGGCCATGCGCAGTGACCAGCCGGCTGCCGGATACCCCCCCTATGACATCGAAGTCCTGGATGAGGATCGCTACGCGATCACCCTGGCGGTTGCCGGTTTTGAGCGCAGCGAACTGGATATCCAGGTCGAACGCGGCGTACTGACCGTGCGTGGCCGCAAGGAGGCGAAAGGCGAGCAAGCCAAGTACCTGTACCAGGGCATTGCCAACCGTGCTTTCGAGCGCAAATTCAACCTGGCTGATTACGTTGAGGTGACCGGCGCCGAGATGATTAACGGTTTGCTGAAGATCAGCCTCAAGAAAATGATTCCTGAGGCGATGAAGCCCAGGAGTATCGAGATTGGCGAGCCATCAGCCGCCATCGAGCACGACTCGAAGGAAGATCAGGCAGCGTGATCGCAAGCGGGGCGGTGACCTTGGTCACTGCCCTGATTCTCCGTGAGTAACTCGCCTCCGTGACGCCGGTTGCCCCCAACCGGTGTTCACGGGGTTTTTTTGGGGATGGCCTGGTACCTGTGGTCCGGCGCGCCGAATTGAAAGGTTGTTAACATCCTCGTCGCCAGTCGGCTGACAGCCATCAACAATGCACATAAATTTAAAAGATTATAAAAAACAATAACTAATAAAGCACTTCTAATCTATATTTTCTAAGTAAATCGTGTGTAAATCCTGCTCAGTCCAGGCGCCTTGAGAAGCGCAATACGGCGGCAGTCATGGCCACTGCGGTAAAGCTCAGCAGCATGAAGACCTCTCCGCGCAGCTCGAAGATGCTCGCTTCCCGCAGCATGATGCCGCGGCTAATGCGGATGAAGTGGGTGATGGGCAGTACTTCTCCCAGGTATTGGGCGAAGCGCGGCATGCCGTCGAAAGGAAAAATAAAGCCCGACAACAGGATTGAGGGCAGCAGTACGAAGAAGGTCACCTGCATGGCCTGGAACTGGGTCTTGGCGATAGTGGACACAAACAGGCCCAGCGACAGGTTGGCGGCGATAAATACGGCCGCACCCAGGTACAGGTGCAGGACACTTCCCTGTACCGGCACCTTGAACAGGAACTTGCCAATGGTCACCACCAGCGCCAGCTGTACCAGGCCGATGAGGATATAGGGCACGACCTTGCCTATCATCAACTGGCCGGTGCTGACCGGTGTGTTAATCAGCAATTCCAGGTTGCCGTGTTCGCGCTCGCGCACGATGGAGACGGCGGTGAACATCATCATGGTCAGGGTCAGGATCACCCCGATGAGACCGGGTACGATATTTACCACGGTACGCCGTTCCGGATTATAAAAAGAGCGTACTTCAAAGGTACGAGCCTGCTTGACCGGTCGCTGTCCCGTGTCGAATCTTACCGGGGTATTCGCCAGTTGATTGGCGACTCCCAGGATAGTGGGATCGGCCCCGTCCACCAGCAGGTCGGCAGCCGTTCGGCTCTTGTCCAGCACCCTTCGGTCAAAGTCGACGGGTATGTGTACACCCAGTGATATTTTTCCACTTCGCAACAGCTCTTCCAGTTGCTGAGGGGCCGCGACATTGTAGTGGAACTTCAACACCTGGGTTTGCTCCAGGTCGGCGATGAACTGGCGGGACAAGTGGGTGTTGGCCTGGTCGGCAATGCCGGCGGTCAGGTTACGAACATCCATATTTATGGCATAGCCAAACAGCAGCAATTGCATCACCGGAATACCGGCAATCAAGCCCAGGGACATGCGGTCCCGACGCAATTGCAGCAGCTCCTTGCGCATGATCGCGATGAGTCTGGTCGGAAAAATCATTGCTTTGACCCCGGTTGCAAGGTGCTGGCCACGAACACATCCTCAAGTGACGCAGGGACCAGATTGACGGTTGCTGTAATGGCATTGCTGTCCAGGCATGACTGAACCAGTTGTTTGGGATCGGTCTGGCTTTGAGGGATCAATACCCGCAGCCTCACGCCCAGCTGTGTAACGCTGACCACTTCTTCGCGCGCCATCAATACCTGGTTGGCCTGTCGCGGTGAATCAGCCAGCACCTCGATCACCCACATGCCGGTAGCGGCTTGCAGCTCACCCGGCGCGCCGTCGGCAACCTTCACGCCATGATGAAGAATCGCCAGCCGATGGCATCGTTCGGCCTCGTCCATGTAATGGGTCGAAACCAGGATGGTCGTGCCGGCATCCGCCAGTTCAAAAAGCTGTGCCCAGAAGTCGCGGCGATTGCGCGGATCCACGGCACTGGTGGGTTCATCCAGCAGCAAAAGTTCAGGCTTGTGCAACACTGCGCAGGCCAGTGCCAGGCGTTGCTTCTG
>JAPHSC010000177.1 GCA_026193125.1 Gammaproteobacteria bacterium | reverse complement strand
CACATCCAGGCGTTTAAAGCCGCGAATCCGGGGGTGAAAACCGGCAAGGGTTGCATTAACCTTCGCGACGGTGACGTCTTGTCGAAGACTTTTTTGGTCGAACTTATGCAGGTTGTCAGGCACGCCATGGAGCAGCGCAAGCCCGTATAGCCGGAATTGAAGATTCGAGAGATTGTGATGAGTCTGTGGAAGAGAATGTTTCAGATCCGCTGGCATGTATTGGTACTATCCCTTGGGCTGATTTTGCTGGTGCTGTCGTTTACCTACGACTGGCGTTGCCTGTTTGTCTTGCTCGCGCTGGCGGCGGCCTGGCTGATGCGCCTGGGAAAAGCACCGGCTACACTGAGTTTGGAAAATGGTGAGGTCCTGGTGCGTCACGATCTTGGCTGGGTCGTGGGACGCGCGAGCCTGGAAGGGGTCACCAGCGTCATCTTGCATTTACTGCCCATTCCGCCGGGCGCCATGCGCATGGACGTGCGCAACGGACGCTTGCATATAGATGCATCCAGGGTGCATAAACTTTGTATCAGCGGTTTTGTCGAGCAGGTGAAAGAGTCGGGTTTGCAGGTAGACAGCTCACGTATACGCAAGGGTGCTTTTGATAAAAAGATTCCCCGCAAGATCAAATTCAGATTCCCGGGTAGTCGCTAAGCGGGCGACAGACCCACATATCCTCGCCAACCCATGTAGAATCTCGCGCCGTGCTGCACTTCGATAACATCTGTCTGCGTCGTGGCCCCCGAGTGTTGTTCGAGGGGGCCAGCTTCCAGATTCATCCCGGACAAAAGGTGGGAGTCACTGGCGCCAATGGTACCGGGAAATCCAGTCTTTTCGCCCTGATCTGCGGATATCTGCAGGCAGACGAGGGAGAATTCAGCCTGCCCTCGGACTGGGTGATTTCGCACCTGGCGCAGGAAATTCCTGCCGACAGTCGTCCGGCCCTGGAGTTTGTTCTGGACGGTGATGCCGAATTGCGTCGCATTGAGAGAGATCTGGCCTTGGCCGAGGCGGCCGGGGAGGGCGAGAAGGTTGGCGCCCTGCACGGACGCCTGGATGCCATTGGTGGTTACGCCGCCGCGAGCCGCGCAGGGCAGTTGCTGCATGGTCTGGGTTTTGCTGTCGGCGACGAAAACCGTGCGGTAGAGGAATTCTCCGGCGGTTGGCGTATGCGCCTGAACCTGGCCCAGACCCTGATGTGTCGCTCCGACTTGCTGCTCCTCGATGAACCCACTAACCACCTTGATCTGGATGCGGTGATTTGGGTGGAGAATTGGCTACGGGAATACCCGGGTACCTTGCTGATGATTTCGCATGATCGGGAGTTTCTCGATTCGGTAGTCGATCGGATCGCCCACATCGAGCACCAGAAAATCGGTCTTTACACAGGCAATTACTCGGCATTCGAGCGTCAGCGTGCAGCCCAACTGGCAAACCAGCAGGCCGAATATAACAAGCAGCAACGTGAGGTCGCCCACATACGCTCCTACGTGGATCGCTTCAGGGCCAAGGCAAGCAAGGCCCGTCAGGCCCAGAGCCGGCTGAAGGCCCTGGAGCGCATGGAGTTGATTGCCCCGGCCCATGTGGACTCGCCGTTTCACTTCAGCTTCCGCAAGGCGCCCAAGGCGCCGGATCCGTTGTTGCAGCTGGATCGTTGCAGTACCGGTTATGGCGAGGTAACGGTGCTATCCGGAGTCAACCTGGTTCTTGGCCAGGGCGACCGGGTCGGTTTGCTGGGTCCCAATGGCGCGGGCAAGTCCACCCTGATCAAGTTTATCGCGGGTGAGTTGGCTGCCCAGGCCGGTGAGCGCAGGCCTGCCAAGGACACACTGGTTGGATATTTCGCCCAGCACCAGGTTGAGCAATTGGTGCCCACGCAGTCGCCGCTTGAGCATCTGCAAGCCCTGGATGCCAAGGCCAGGGAACAAGAGTTACGGAGTTTCCTGGGTGGATTCGGTTTTATCGGTGACCAGGCCTTGATGCCGACGAGTCCTTTCTCGGGCGGTGAGAAATCTCGCCTGGTGCTGGCCATGCTGGTTTACCAGAAGCCCAACCTGCTCTTGCTGGATGAGCCTACCAATCACCTGGACCTGGAAATGCGCCAGGCACTCGCCAACGCCCTGCAGGACTTCGAGGGCGCCATGGTGCTCGTGTCCCATGACCGGCATTTGCTGCGGGTAGGCTGCGACCAGTTGTTGCTGGTGCATGGCGGGAAGGTCAAGGAGTTTGACGGCAGCCTGGACGATTACCCCCAGTGGTTGATCGACAGGGAGAAGGGAGCGGATTCGGCTGCCGAGAAAAGCGATGGAGAACATACCGCGGCGGCCCGCAAGGAGCGCAAGCGACTTGAAGCGGAACTACGACGCAGTCTCGACCCGCTACGCAAAACAGTGCAGCAGGCGGAGAAGACGATGGATGAGCTGCACACTCGCCAGCAGTCTCTGCAACACGAACTGGCCGACCCCCATATTTACGAGCCCGGAAGCAAGGACAGACTATTACGTTTGCTTGGCGAGAAGGCTGCGCTGGAAAAGGCTTGCAGCGAGGCGGAGGAGCAGTGGATGGAAGCTTCAGAGAAGCTGGATTTGGCCAGGGCCGGTTTGGAAAATGCAGGCTAGAATCTACTCACGGCAGGACGATAGCGCCGTCTCATAGCGCGATCAGGTAGACTGGTCATGAGTGTGCGTTTGCCGGCCATGATAGACCGCATGGAGGCAGACCACTGGTTCTCGCCAGACAACGGGCCCCCGATTCATGCCTACTTATATCTGGGTACTGATACAGCTTGGAAGCGCGGCAGCGAGTGTGTACCACATACTCCTGTACAAGCGTGATCCGCGCTCCGCCCTGGGTTGGATTATGGCCTGCGTGTTCATCCCCTATGCAGGCCCGTTCGCCTATTTCCTGTTTGGTATAAATCGTGTCCGGTCACGGGCACGTGGCATGAAAAGGCGATTGTTTAACGTCGCACCGGAGTCTGGTCAGCGGGCGCAGACGCCACCGAAGCCTGGACCGGGTGGGTTGACTGATCCAGGACAACGAATTACCGGCAAGACTAAATCCTGCGGCAACCTGGTTACGCCACTGTTTAACGGTGAGGCCGCCTATCCAGCCATGCTCGACTCTATTGCCAAGGCCCGTCAGCGTGTATTTCTGTCCACCTTCATTCTCAAGGCGGACAACACCGGCACCGCCTTCGCGCGGGCACTGGGAGCGGCGGCCGACCGCGGGGTCGAGGTGATGGTGCTGGTGGACGGTATCGGTGAATGGTATTCACTGCGCAAGGCCTCCAGTCTGCTTCGCCAGTACAAGGTGAGGGTGGCGCGCTTTTTGCCACCCAGACTGTTTCCCCCCAGCATCTATATCAACCTGCGCAATCACCGAAAGCTGCTGATCGTGGATAACCAGGTGGCCTACACCGGCGGCATGAATATCAGCGATGACCAGACCTCTCTGGCGGGGCAGGCACGACGGGTATCGGATGTGCATTTTCACCTGCTTGGACCAGTGGTCAGCGAGCTTTCCGAGGTATTCTGTCGGGACTGGCATTTCGCCACTCACACTCCTGCGGTCGAATCCGGCACCCCGACGCCCGAGACACGCGGAGACATGAAGTGCCGAGTGGTGCCGGACGGACCGGATGATGAACTGGATTCGTTGGCCCTGACAATACAGACTGCGATCAGCGCTGCGACTGAATCCATCGATATCATGACTCCTTACTTTTTGCCGGGCCGGGAACTGATGACCGCGCTGCTTTCAGCCTCCCTGCGCGGGGTTAAGGTCCAGATTATTTTGCCCGGCAAGAACAATCTGTTTTACGTGCATTGGGCCAATCGCAACCTGCTGGGGGAATTGCTGACCTGGGATATCGCGGCTTTTTACCAGCCGGCCCCGTTTTGTCATTCCAAACTGCTGTGTATTGATGGGAATTACAGCCTGATCGGTTCGGCTAACCTGGACCCGCGCAGCCTGAGATTAAATTTCGAGCTGGGCATCGAGGTATTCTCGGAAAGCCTGAATCACACATTGCGCACCCATTTTGCACAGGTGCTCGCGGTCAGTACCCGGATCAGGCCAGACGACCTGGCCCGTCGTTCAGTGCGTGCACGCTTGAGGGATTCGGCAGCCGCCTTGCTCTCACCCTACCTTTAGGGTCGGGGATAGTGCGCCAACAGGAAAAGACCAACAGGTGGGAGGCCTGAGGTGGAAACAATCGAGTGGGCAGATTTCGCCAGGGTCGAGCTGCGGGTTGGTACAGTGGTGGAGCTCACTGAGCTTCCCCAGGCTCGTCGTCCTGCCTGGGTAATGATCGTGGATTTCGGCGCTGAGTTGGGGATGAAGAAGTCCAGCGCACGGATTACCGACCTCTACGACCGGGAATCGTTGTTGGGCAAGCAGGTGGTCGCCGTAGTGAATTTCCCACCCAAGCAAATCGGTCAAATCATGTCCGAATGTCTGGTAACGGGTTTTTATCAGGACGGCGGCGCGGTGGTGCTGGCCGTGCCCGATCAGCCGGTTCCGAACGGGGCAAGGCTGGCCTAGTGCATTTCGACAATCGGCTATGGTACAGCCCAGCAAGATAACCTAGGATTGAAGACCTTCAACTACATCAATCATGGAGGCAGCAGTCATGGCAAATGAGGGCTACCACGAGCCAATTGAAGAGCTCAGGGAAGAAACCCGCGATATGCACCGGGCCATCACGTCCTTGATGGAAGAACTCGAGGCGGTTGATTGGTACAACCAGCGAGTGGATGCCTGCACGGATCCTGTCCTCAAGGCGATTCTCGCGCACAACCGAGACGAGGAGAAGGAACACGCAGCCATGGTGCTGGAGTGGATTCGCCGCAATGATCCCAGCTTCGACAAGGAGCTGAAAGATTTCCTGTTCACCACCAAGCCCATCACGCACGATTGATGCAGGCGAGTGGGCAGGCCTTCCAGGACCTTTACCCCGAGGAACTGAGTCATTGCTATGGCTGTGGCAGCCACAACAAAGACGGGCATCAGCTGAAGAGTTATTGGGATGGTGAGCAAACGGTTGCCCGCTTTACCCCGCAGGCCTTTCACACCGCTATTCCAGGGTACGTTTACGGGGGGCTGATTGCCTCGTTAATCGATTGCCATGGCACTGGAACGGCAGCCGCCGCGGCCTACAGGGCCCAGGGCAGGGCGATGGGGTCATTGCCGGCAATACGTTTCGTTACCGCCTCACTGAAAGTGGATTACCTGGCCCCGACACCCATGGGCGTGGAACTCAAATTGCGGGGGATTCCTGTGGAGGTCAAGGAGCGCAAGGTGATCGTGGAGATTACCGTGCTTGCCGGTGATACCGTTTGTGCCCGTGGGCAGGTGATTGCCGTGAAAATGCCCGATAGCATGCTGCCCGGGTAATCGGGCGGATGCAATATTCGCGGTGCGCTTCGTCCCTGACCCCTGGGAGTGATGTGACCGAGCCATACTGAGGTAGGATTTGATGCTGGAACTTCGTCCGTCATGTGAGTGCTGCGACTATCCGCTGCCACCGGATTCTACCAGTGCCCGGATCTGTTCCTTTGAATGCACCTTCTGTGCAGCCTGCGCGGACCTGGTACTGCATGGGGTGTGTCCGAATTGTCTCGGTGAATTACTGCCACGCCCCAGGCGCCCGGCAGACCGGTTGGAGCGCTATCCGGCCTCCACTGTACGCATACATCGGCCAGGTGGCTGCCGCAAAACCCCCGGGGCTTGAAGGGTTCTGAACCGTGCTGCAGCGCCGCTGGCTGGAGGGCGATGGGTGCCTCCACCCCATACTCGAAGGTGTCTATTTAGTGGTTTGACACCGATGCAAAGTTGTATGATTCGAAACAGCGACGGTCATTTTGAGCTTGACCGCATAGTGGGTAGTTGAAACGAAGTGTGTGATTCTGACAGGAGTGATTGTCATGACCAAGGAACGTAGCCAGACCAAGGAAGTAAAGAAGAAGGCCGTGCTGAGCCCCAAGGAAAAAAAGGCCGCCAAGAAGGCCAAGAAGGAAGGCAAGAAATCCCATTCAGCGTAAGGTTCTGATCAACCCGACCTAGTCATCACAGAGACGCTCCGTCCGTCCTTATCGGCGGCGCGGGTTTCTTCTATTGCACCGCTGACTACGCGCGGCACCGGGTGTGGCCGGCGATACCAAAGCGGGCGGATACGTTTTTGTATATTGTTCGACCTGCTTTTTTGAGTTATAGCTGTTACATCAGGATCATAATATATAACAATAGGTTATTGGCATTAGTTAATGCAGAATAGCCATTCTGGCCGCCAGTCGTTGTCGAGAAAAAAGACCCGCTACAGCTTCCCTAGTCTTCTTTCAGGCTGGTGTAGTCCTCCCGCATCAAAAACCCGAATCCATCAAACTCAAAGGTAACCACACCCTCCCAGGTAGGCACGGGGGTGGCTTTTCCCGCGAGGACGATATCGAAGGCCTTTTGGGTTTCAGGCAGCAGGGTGGGAGAGGCCCTGGGTGTGTTATGGGCCGGGAACAAGGCGTTTAGCTGCGGCGCAAGAGCCGCCAAGCGGGCAATCGACTGTTTGTAGGCGGCCAGGTCGGTTTCCGGGAAATACAACCAGATTGGCCCTTCGTAAAACGTGTCACCCGTCCACAGAAATCCCGCTTCTCGGTCCAGCAATGCGATTGCATCGTCGGTATGACCGGGAACCTGCAGGATTTCCAGCTTGCGGTTACCCAGGTCTATGATGTCTCCTTGCTTGACGGTCTTGGCGATCGTGAAAGACTTGATCCGATGGCCGGCCTGGGTAACGCCCATGGGCAGGCCTTTGCACAGAGCCTCCGGAGAGGCCTCCATGGTTACCATGTCATTCTCGACGCCATGGCTGTTGGCGATAGAAAACGCGGTCGAGACAGACAGAATCTTGTCGAACTGGAAATTGCCACCGATATGATCAAAATGCGTGTGCGAGTTCAGTACTGCAACAGGCTTGTCGGTCAGCTGATCGACAACCGCCTTGATATCGCCAAGACCATTGCCGGTATCAAAAAGTAGCGCCTCGTCGATGCCAATGATCAGATAGGAAATGACTTCCTGCCATTGGAAGGGCTCGTAGATGGCAAAAATTCCGGGGCCCACCTCGTAGATCTCAAACCAGTCATTACTGGCCGCATGCTTTGCAAAGGCAGCGTAGGCCGGGCGCGGCAGGCGTTCGCAGAAGCTGGCCAGGTCTTCCGCAGACGCAGCAAACGGCGCCATCCAAAGGGCCAGGAGGAGAGTCATAGCAATAATCGTGTTCTTGTGCGGCGTAGACTCCGAGGTCGTGGTCATGCTGACTCCTCACTAAAAACCCATGGCAAAAGAAATAATGTGGTCTATGGGGATTGTCGACTGTATACCAGTTGCACCTGATTACGGCAGCCGCCAGGGCTGGTCGCATAACAGGATCTGATGCTGGGCCCCTCCCCATGGTTTTACCGGCCACGGCGAGTTTGCAGGCCATGGCCGAAGGCGGCGATATTTTCGGGTCAAGCAGCGGACTGTTTCAGGAAACGAAATTCAGCTTCAGCCTTCCCGTCAGTTCCGGCAATCGCCCATCAGCCGACTGACCGCTAGAGACATGCGCCAATGTCTTTGAGAGCGCTTTCCAGTTGCTGCCAGCGCTGCTCTATCGATCCGGTATAACCCACGGCCATCCTCACCAGGCCCTCGCCGATTCCGGCGACCGCCAAATCCTCGTCGGTCATCTCGCTGGAGGTGCTGCTGCCGGGGCAAGACATCAGGGTGTCAAAGTATCCCAGGCTCACCGCCATAAAGCCGAATCCGTATTTGTTCTGCAAGGTCTCCATCAGGTTGTTGGCTTTCTCCTGATCGCCCAGATCCAGAGTGAGGATGCCGCCGAAACCAAACTCGGAGCAATAAAGCCGCTTCATTAGCTGGTGGTCCGGGT
>JAPHSC010000058.1 GCA_026193125.1 Gammaproteobacteria bacterium | reverse complement strand
TTCCGAGAGGACCTCTACTTCCGGTTGAAGGTGGTGGAGATCCGGGTGCCGCCCCTCCGGGACCGCCGGCCAGACCTCCCGCCCCTGCTGGATCACTTCCTGGACATGGCGGTGGAAGTTGACGTGGACATCGTGTGCGACGGTGAAGACGTGCTGATTGGCGGCATTATGGAGCACGTGGAGCAGGCCGGTGTTCACTCGGGCGATTCGGGTTGCTGTTTGCCGCCCAACACCCTGAGTGAGGAAATTCAGCAAGAAATGCGTGAGCAGGTGTACAAGTTGGCCATGGCACTAAACGTAGTGGGGCTGATGAATACGCAGTTCGCGATCCAGAACAATGTGGTGTACTTGCTGGAGGTCAATCCGCGCGCTTCTCGCTCGGTGCCATTCGTGTCCAAGGCCGTGGGTATCCCGCTGGCCAAGATCGCGGCCAGGACCATGGTAGGCGTGAAACTCATCAACCAGGGTGTAACAGCTGTACCGCATCCGCCGTTTTGCTCTGTAAAAGCCTCGGTATTCCCATTTGCCAAGTTTCTGGGTAGCGACCCGATCCTGGGTCCCGAAATGAAATCTACCGGCGAAGTAATGGGCACAGGTCGCTCCTTTGGCGAGGCCTACGCCAAGGCGCAGTTGGCGGCGGGCATAGTCCTGCCGCGGTCCGGTACTGCGTTTTTGAGTGTGCATGACAGGGACAAGCCGGGTTGCGTAAAGCTGGGCAGGGAATTGATTGAGCGCGGATTTGAACTGGTAGCCACAGAAGGTACGGCCCTGGCCCTGATCGCCGAGGGTGTTGCTGTGCGCAAGGTAAACAAGGTTAGCCAGGGTCGCCCGCATATTGTGGATATGATCAAGAATGAAGAAATCGACCTGATTGTGAATACCACGGAAGGCAGGCAAGCTATACGTGAGTCACGCTCAATCCGGGCGGAGGCGGTTCACCGCAAGGTTACCTATTACACAACGGTTGCAGCGGGCCGGGCCACGATCCAGGCCCTGGACCATATTCATGAAGGTGAGGTGAACCGCTTGCAGGACCTTCACGAGGAGATCAATGCATGAGCAAGGTTCCCCTGACCCTGCGTGGCGCCGAGAAAATGCGCGAAGAACTCAAGCGTCTCAAGAGCGTCGACAGGCCCACTGTAATAAAAGCCATCGCGGAAGCCCGTGCCCACGGTGATCTGAAGGAAAACGCCGAGTATCATGCTGCCAAGGAGCAGCAGGGTTTTATCGAGGGCAGGATCAAGGACCTGGAGGGCAAGCTTTCGCACGCCCAGATCATTGATGTGACTGATATGACCGCCACTGGACGGGTGATTTTTGGCAGCACCGTATTGCTGATTGACGAGGATAGCGGCAACGAGATTACCTACCAGATCGTGGGGGAGGATGAAGCGGATGCCAAGGCGGGAATGATCTCCTATACCTCACCCATCGCTCGTGCGCTGATAGGCAAGGAAGAGGGTGACGTGGTTACGGTGAGGGCGCCAAACGGTGACCGCTCGGTTGAAATCCTTGAGGTCCGCTACATCTAGGCGGGACGGTATCCATGAGAGTATTTTTAAAGCGCCTGGTGCTCACGGTCTGGTTGGGCATGATATGGAGCGTGGGCTATCTGGCCGCCCCCATATTGTTCGAAACCCTGGATGATCGAGCTCTGGCAGGACTGGTAGCGGGAAAGCTGTTTACCACGGTGGCGTGGGTCTCGCTGGTAGCGGGACCGATTATGGCGTTCTTGATCATGGCGACCGGCGAGCGCTCGAGACGTCGAAGCCTGAAACTGATATGCGTGCTACTGGTCATGCTCAGCATGGTGTCGGTGCATTGGATTTTTACGCCGATGATGGAGGGTGCCAGGCTGCCGGATGGCACGCCGGGCGAATCATTTCTGATGATTCACGGTGCCTCCTCCGTGGTCTACCTGCTGGGCAGCCTGATAGGACTGGTCTTGCTTTGGCCAGGGAAAATTGACTTGCGGATCAGGAAGGGAGCTTGACCCTGGGTTTTTCGGGGTTTCTTCTGAAGAGTGTCGCAACGTTTCCAACTCGTTGAATCAGGGTGGCCCGGGTTTCCCGGCATAATTGCTGAATCAACTCGTCGCGCGCCGCGCGATCGCCGACGCGAATTCGGACTTTCAATAATTCGTGGTGCCCAAGGGCCTGATCCAGTTCCTTGATTACACCTTCGCTGGCACCGCTGTCGGCCACCATGACGATGGGCTTGAGCGGGTGCGCCATGCCACGCAGGGATTTTTTTTGGGCTTCGGTCAGGTTCATTCGGTGATTATACCCAAGGAGCCTCTGATCTACTCATGAACTTGCATCTTGTGGCTAAAAAATCCAGCTTCTGTGTTGCCAGTCTTCGCAGTAGCCCCACTACTACGTGCGCCTGGCGCCTTG
>JAPHSC010000244.1 GCA_026193125.1 Gammaproteobacteria bacterium | reverse complement strand
GCCAGCACCTCGGCAGCCTGTTGTTGCACGGTAACCGCTATCCTGGAAGTAAACAGCGCCACCGCGGACAAGGCGCTTATGCCTACGATCACTGCCAGCATCAGCACGTTAAGTTCGCCGGCCCGCCAGTCTCGTTGTAGCGCCCTGAGGCCTGCAGCCAACCAATTCATCAGATCGGCTGCTCCTGGGGCAACAGACGGCCATCCTCGATATTCATGATCCGGTCACAGCGCGAGGCGAGCGCCAGGTCATGGGTTACCAACACCAGTGTTGTGCCCAGGGCCTTATTCAGGGCAAACAGCAGGTCCACGATCCTGGCACCGGTGCGGGTGTCCAGATTACCCGTCGGTTCATCCGCGAACAGGATTCGCGGGCGGGTCACAAAGGCCCGGGCTATGGCTACTCGCTGCTTCTCGCCCCCGGACAACTGTCGCGGATAATGACGCCTTCTGCGTGCCAGTCCGACCTGTTCAAGTACCTCATCCGCGCGCGCCGCCGCGTCCGCCGCCCCGGCAAGTTCCAGGGGAAGCATGACATTCTCAATAGCCGTCAGGGACGGAATCAGGTGAAACGACTGAAACACGAAGCCAACCCGCCCGGCCCTCTGCGCGGCGCGCCCGTCCTCGTCCAGGCCTGACAACGCTATGCCATCCAGCCAGACTTCGCCTTCACTGGCCTCGTCCAACCCCGCCAGCAAGGCCAGCAGCGTTGATTTTCCTGCGCCCGATTGCCCCACGATGGCAACCGTCTCGCCAGAGGCGATTTCCAGGCTTACCTGGTCGAGTATGGTCAACCGGCCCTCTGGGCTGGTAACCTTCTTGCCGATGTTTACCGCTTTCAACACAGGCCTGTCGGCCGCCTCATCCTTGTGTTCCAAACTTCTATTCCTCTGCGTCGTCCTGGTCATGGCACCGCCGCTGCAGGCCGAGCCTTACCTGCTGGTGCTGGGTGACAGCCTCAGCGCGGGCTACAACATCGATCTGGACCAGGGTTGGGTACAGCTGCTCCAACAAAAACTTAAAGAACAAGGGTACGGGCACAGCGTGGTGAACGCCAGCATGAGCGGTGAAACGACCGGTGGAGGCTTGACCAGATTGCCCAGGGCACTGGCCTTGCACCGCCCGGCTGTAGTGGTTGTGGAACTGGGCGGCAACGATGGTCTGCGCGCCCTGCCGATATCCATGATTCGGGCGAATCTTGAACAGATGATCAGCCTGAGCAAGCAGGCTGGTGCCCAGGTGGTGCTGGTCGGTATACGCATTCCGCCCAACTACGGCCAGGAATATGCGGAAGGATTTTTCGGCATGTACGCCGAGCTTGCCCGGCAGCAGGGGTCATTCCTGGTGCCGTTTGCGCTGGAGGGTATCGCCCTGGACAACAACATGATGCAACCAGATGGCATACATCCGGTGGCAGCGGCTCAACCACGCCTGCTTGAGAATATCTGGCCCGCGATCCAGGCCGCGCTGGAGGCGTCAGGTGGACCCAGGCCGGCCACTTGAGTTGTGGCTGTTGATGCCACAGTGATATAAACGAGGTATTAGAAAGACTGTGTGCTGTATGCGCGTTGCGCCGGCACCAGTGCCAGCAAAACATAATGCCGGTCCTGACTGTGACCGGATCGCTCCAAGAGGATCCTGCAAGTGGAAAAAATCTGGTTGAAACATTACCCGAAAGGCGTGCCACCAGAAGTGGATATACACCAGTACGCTTCTCTGAAACACATGCTGGAGGCGAGTTTCGCCACCTACAAGGACCTCCCGGCCGTCAGCAACATGGGCAAAACGCTGAGCTACGGCGAGCTTGACCAACTTAGCCGCTATTTCGCCGCCTACCTGCAGAAAATTGCCGGTCTGGAGAAAGGCGATCGCGTGGCGATTATGATGCCCAACCTGCTGCAGTACCCGGTAGCGGTGTTTGCCGCATTACGGGCCGGCCTGGTCGTGGTCAATGTAAACCCCATGTACACACCCAGGGAGTTGGAGCACCAGCTCAAGGATTCCGGCGCCAAGGCCATCGTTATCCTGGAGAACTTCGCCCACACCCTGGCCAAGGTCGTAGACAAGACAGACGTGGAAACCGTAATCGTCACCCAGATAGGCGACATGCTTCCGGTACCCAAACGTCAAATTGTCAACTTCGTGGTCCGCAACGTGAAGAAGATGATTCCAGACTGGAAGATTCGGAACAGCGTGCCGTTCAAGCAGGCGATTAATGACGGCAAATGGCAGAATCTTGAAGACGTGGAACTCACTCATCAGGATCTGGCATTCCTGCAATATACAGGTGGGACCACGGGTGTCTCCAAGGGGGCCATGCTCAGTCACAAGAATATGGTTTCCAATGTGTTGCAGATGAGCGGCTGGATGGCGCAGGCCAATATCCAGGATGGCGAAGTTGTGATTACGGCGCTGCCGCTTTATCACATCTTCGCCCTGACGGTTAACCTGATCCAGTTCGTTCGCATGGGCGGACAGAATATCCTGATCACCGATCCTCGCGACTTCAAGGCTTTTGTGGCAGAGCTGAAAAAACACAAATTCAGCATCATCACCGGTGTTAACACGCTGTTTAATGCACTGCTGAATACACCCGGCTTCGCCGATATCGATTTCAGCCAACTGAAGTGGTCCGGCGGTGGCGGCATGGCCGTGCAGGGCCCGGTAGCCGACCGTTGGAAGGAAGTCACCGGTTGCGTGCTGACCCAGGGTTACGGACTGACCGAGACATCTCCGGTGGCCAGCAGCACCTCGCCCCTGGAGCCGAAATTCACTGGCTCCATCGGTCTGCCACTGCCAAACACTGAAATTGCCATCATGGATGACGACGGCAAGGAATTGCCGCTGGGAGAGGTAGGTGAAATTTGTATACGTGGCCCCCAGGTGATGGAGGGCTACTGGCAGCGCGCGGATGAAACTGCAAAGGTCATGCTGGATGGCGGATGGTTTCGTAGCGGCGACATGGGCCGCATGAATGAGAAGGGCGAATCGTTCATCGAGGACCGCAAGAAAGACATGATCCTGGTATCGGGTTTCAACGTGTACCCCAACGAAATCGAAGAAGTTGCAGTGGCCCATCCCGGGGTGCTTGAGGCAGCTGCGGTTGGGCGTCCCAATGAAAAATCGGGTGAGGTCGTGGTCCTGTACGCAGTACGCAAGGATCCCAACCTGACCGAAAAGGATCTCCTCGCCCACCTGAAGGAGAACCTCACCGCTTACAAAGTCCCAAGGGAAATAATATTCCGCAATGATCTGCCCAAAACAAACGTGGGCAAGATCCTCCGCCGTGAGCTACGGGACGAGGTGAAAGCCTAGGCAGACGCCGATTTGTTCCCGGCTTGCCAGAGCGGGAGCGAAAAGAGTCAGGTTCGGGGCGTCAATCCCTGACGAGTTGGCTTGCCGAGAACGGCAAAGCCGGAGCGTAGGGTGCACTCTGTGCACCGTCCAAAATGCTGCGTAAAACGCGCCCTGCTGCGAAGATCGGCAACACAGAAGCTGGATTTTCCGGCCGCAGGATACGGATCCACGCGTGGATCAGAGGCGGCCTGACTCAGCCCGCCTTGTGATAGGCCGGGCTGAGTTCGCGAACCGCCTCAACCAGCGCACCCACGTGTTCGGGGTTCACATCCGGTGTGACACCGTGGCCCAGGTTGAAGACATGTCCCTCACCATGTCCAAAGCTTTCCAGTACCTTGCCCACCTCGCGGCGAATGACCTCCGGCGGCGAATACAGCACCGAGGGATCCAGATTGCCCTGCAGGGCGACCTTGTCACCGACACGGGCCCGGGCATCCGCCAGGTCCGTGGTCCAATCCAGGCCCAGGGCGTCGCAGCCGGTGGCGGCCATGTCTTTCAACCAGGCACCGCCGTTCTTGGTGAACAAAATGACCGGCGTGTGAGGAT
>JAPHSC010000260.1 GCA_026193125.1 Gammaproteobacteria bacterium | reverse complement strand
TAGGCATCCATCTCTGCGCGCCTGGGGTTGGTCGTATCCAGGTCGTTCCAGCGGGAACCCGTGTAGGCCAGGGCCAATTGGGCATAGCTGGGCATGCTGGCTACGTCGAACTGATAGCGGCCAATCGCAGTGTACTGGAACTTCGGAACCCAGGGCATCGGCGTGCCCGCCTCGGCCCGCGGATCTAGCCCTGCGGCCTGGTCATCACTGTCGCGGTAGAAAGGCTCAGACAACTCAGCATTGTTGTATGAACCGGCAAACGAAAGCGTCAGGTCATCGGTGGCCGCGAAAGTCAGGTCAAACTCGGTACCGATGGTCTGGGCCTTACCCACGTTTCTGATGATGGTCAGGTTGGATACGGTGAAGTCCAGGAAGCTCAATTGGACGTTATCCCAGTCTTCCAGGTAGACGGCACCATTGAAGCGCAGCCGCCCATCCATCCAGGTGGTTTTCCAGCCAGCTTCATAATTGTAGACCCAGTCCGGCTCGTATTTGGGTACGCCCGGGACCCTGGCCCTGTTCACGCCGCCGGCCCGGAAGCCTTGCGAATAGGTGGCGTAGACCATCACGTCGTCGTTGACCGTGTAGGTCACATTCACCTTGTGAGCGACGTCATCTCCGTCGGCCACGTCGTCCAGGATACGCGTGTCAAAGCAGGGGTACTGGGGCACGCCAGCACCATCTTGCACGAAGTCACCATTGGCATCATAGAAGCCGGTGCAATGACTCAGGAAACCATTAAAGCCGTACAGTGAGTTCTCATATTCAAAGTAACGCAGGCCATAGGTTGCTGAAAGCTTGTCGGTGAAGTCGTAAGTGATTTCACCGAACAGGGCGTTGTCCCGGTCCTTACGAATCTGGTACGTCTGCCAGGTTGTGGTGCCGTCCGGGATGACAGAGTTGGCAGGGTCCATGGACGGAATTCGCCATTGCAGGTCAAAGTCATGCTTTTGCTGCTGGGTGAAGAAACCGACGAGCCAGCGAAAGCGCTGATCCTGGCTGGAAGACAGGCGAATCTCGTTGCTGGCGCGGGTGAAGTTCTCCTTACCCGCTACGTACTGGGCAGAGTCCACGCAGGCGCCGGCCGCATCATACACATAGCAGTCGTAGCCGTAATAAGCGTAAAGCTGTTCCAGGTACTCGGAGTAGCCGGTGTAGTCATACAGGCTGTCCAGGTTTCGATCCAGGTAGGCGCCGGCATAGACCAGGTCCATGTCGCCAATGTGTCCTTCCACGGTCAGGCTCGCCTGGTACCAGTCCTCGTCGGTGCTGTCCTCGAAGAAACGCACGATTTTCAGGTCGCCTTCTGCAGGCATATAGGACCAGTTGCCATTCGTTTCCGTCGTCTGGGCCATGATCCCCGGGGTTATGGTCCAGTTGTCATTCAGGTCGACTTTCAACAATGCGCGGCCACCGGTGCTGGTGGCGTCATTGAAGTTATCCTCGACCTTGGCATCGGGTTGCCCCGGGTGTACATCGGTATTGCAGCGCTCAATGCCGCTGGCGGCAAAGGTTACGCAACCCGGTACGCTATCGATATAGCCGCCGTCATGCTGGCTCCAGCCAACCAGACGCAGCGCCATGGTCTCGGAGAGCGGCAAATTGACAAAGCCCTCTATGCCGTAGCCGGTATCGCCACCATCAATGGTGTTCAGGTTCACGTCATAACCGGCCTCGAAGCCCTTGGGATCCGGCTTGTTGGTGATGATGCGCAAGGTGCCGGCCTGGCTGCCCTGGCCGAACAGTGTGCCCTGGGGACCCCCAAGGGTCTCGATACGGGCGATGTCATAGACATGAATGTCCAGGATCTGGCTAATGGTGGTGACTGGTTGCTCATCCAGGTAGACACCGACGCTGGGCATGGAACCGGAGTGCACGGAGCCACCACTGACAATGCCGCGCATATAGACTTCGCCAAAGCCCGGGCCGGAGTAGGTAGACGAAATGGTTGGCAGGAACTGGATGTAATCCTCAAAACTCTTGAGGTTAAGTTCCTGTAATTGCTGGTTACCCAGTACCTGTACAGATACCGGCACATCCTGGAGATTTTCCTGGCGCTTTTGCGCCGTCACGACAATTTCCTCCAGCACTGGATCAGCATAGGCTGGAACAGCGATTGCCGTAGCGATGACCGATCCTGTCAGGGCGGCAGAAACTGCCCTGGCAAGCGGACTCTTTCTGAATTGACTCATTTGTTTGATTCCCCCATGCACATATTTTTAGCTAGCTTTTGGCTCGGGATGACAAGCGGTCACTTCCAGAACTTCGCATGCGATGGAATTGACGTTATCATCAGCCGATGATCAGTCTCCCTGTTTTGTCGATATCAGTCAATGTGTTATCCATCTTAAGACCGCATGATCCAACGAAACCGAGCTGTTCGCGTATCCGGATAAAGATTTACCGCAACTTTTACTGACAACTGTGGGCAGCACTTCCAACTCGTCATATAGCAGCAATTGAGCATTACACCTGGCATGACTACAGAGACCCAGACGCACGGCGCAAGCCTGCATACCGCAATATCGCATGCGGCGCGCCTGTTGCGGCAGGACCCGGTGCTTGCCGAGGAACAGGCGCTGGAAATACTGCGCCTGTTTCCCGGGCTGGCCGCGGCCCGGCAGATACTCGGCACGTCCTATCGCCTGCGGGGTGATGCAGAAAAAGCGCTGTCGGTGCTGGAGCCCCTGGCAGACGCCCATCCCGACTCTGCGGACTTGCTGCATGAACTGGGTCTTGCGCTGGGGGCGGTCGGACGCGGCGAAGAAGCCATTGGTGTATTACGCAAGGCAGTAAAGATCAATCCGCGACACAGCGGCGCGTGGCGCAGCCTGGGTGACCAGCTGCATGCGGCCGGGGATGAGGCCGCCAGCCTGGACGCTTTTGAGAAGCACCTGCAGGTATCCACCCCGCATCCTGAGTTGGTCGAGGCGGCTGATCTCTTTCGTAGGGGCGGGATCGCCAAGGCCGAGCGCCTGACCCGGGAAGTATTGAAAAAAGATCCCACTGACGTGGTAGCAATACGCCTGCTGGCCAACATCGGTGTGAAAGTAGGTCAGTATCAGGATGCCAGGAACCTGCTGGAAAGGTGCCTTGAGCTTGCACCGGACTTTCATATGGCCAGGCATAGCTACGCCATCGCCTTGTTCAGGAACCAGGAACTGGAGGCGGCCAACGAGCAATTGGATATTTTGCTTAGGGCCGAACCCATGAATCCCAATTACCTGATTCTCAAGGCCACGGTGCTGGTGCGCATGGGTGAGCACGCGGAAGCTTTGGGATTACACGAACACATACTCAAGCATTATCCGAAACAGGCCGGACCTTACATGAATTATGGTCACACGCTGAAAAGCGTTGGCCGGCTGGAAGAGGCTATCCAGGCCTATAGAAAGAGCATTGAGCTGAGTCCGGCGATTGGTGAGTCCTATTGGAGCCTGGCTAACCTGAAGACCTTCAGGTTCACCGATGAGGATATTGCCCAGATGCGCGGGCAGATTGTTGAGGAGGGTGGTGATCCGGACGAGCAGGCTCACCTCGCTTTCGCCCTGGGCAAGGCTTACGAGGACCGCAAGGACTATGATCAGTCCTTTCAATTCTACGAGCGCGGCAACGCTATTCGCAGCAAGCACCATCGCCACAGTGCAAAGAAAAACGTATTCGATACAGTGCGCCAGATAAAGACCCTGGACAAGACGTTTTTTGAGACTCGCGCCGGCTATGGCTGCCCGGCGCCTGATCCTATTTTTGTCGTGGGTCTGCCCAGGGCCGGCTCCACCTTGCTGGAACAGATACTGGCCAGCCATTCGCAAGTGGAAGGCACCGCAGAGCTTTCTGATGTGATCGCCATTTCTCGCAAATTGGGTCAGAAGAGTCGCAAGAATCCGGCGGGTAAGTACCCGGAAATACTATCCGATTTGTCAGCCGAGGAATTTTCCGCTCTTGGTGAGGGATACATCGAATCCACCCGAATCCAGCGTAGCGATCTGCCTTTCTTTATCGATAAGATGCCCAACAACTTCCAGCATATCGGCTTGATTCACCTTATTCTGCCCAACGCGAAAATCATCGATGCCAGGCGTCATCCCATGGCGGGTTGCTTCTCCGGCTTCAAGCAGTTGTTCGCCCGGGGCCAGACCTATACCTATAATCTGACAGACATCGGTCGCTATTACCGGGACTACGTCACCCTCATGGACCACTGGGATGAGGTGCTGCCTGGACGCGTGTTACGGGTACAGTACGAGGATATGGTGGCGGATACCGAGCACCAGATACGTCGCTTGCTGGATTACTGCGGCCTGGAGTTTGAGGAACAGTGCCTTCGGTTTTACGAGACCAAGCGGGCCATCCGCACACCCAGCTCCGAGCAGGTACGCCAGCCGGTGTACACGGAAGGCCTGGACCAATGGCGCAACTATGAGAAGCACCTGGGTCCCCTGAAGGAAGCCCTTGGCCCGGTACTGGATCGCTATCCTATCTAGCCGCCCAGGCAATCTCCGATCAATACGTCGGCTCACCGGATTGGTGCTGCCTCGGCCGGCGGGGCGCCCCAGCGTGCAGCAAGGACTATTTCCGATAATCCAGCGGTGGCGCCCGGTCGCCCAGCAGGGGCTTATAGGTAAACCCTTCACCCTGCGCCTGTTTAAGTTCGTCCTTGGCCGCCAGCAAAATATGCGGGTTCTGGTAGAGGTCCTGGGCGGTGAGCGCCAGGGTCTTGGCCGCGACCTGCAATCCCTTGATGCCAATATCGGTGCCGCCGGCAGCAACGGCCTGCCATGAGTGGGCTGCCGTGCCGGGCACCCAGGTCGCCGTGGCCAGCTCAATGGTCGGTACGTTCCAGCTGATGTCACCCACGTCGGTGGAGCCCATGTTGATGCCGTGCGCCATGGGCAGCACGATCTTTTCACTGCCCAGTGAGAATTCCGGACTGTCGAGGGTTGGATACAGTTTTTCTGCAAAGGCCTGCTCGTCCTGGTCGTAGCTCACGCCTCCGACGATCTCCAGCTTGCTTTGCATCAGCTCGCCAAGGGTATTGTTGGGGAGCATGGGATAATTCCCGTGAATGAATTCCCAGTCCACCGTGGTGCCCGTGCCGTCGGCTGCCGCTTGTGCGGCTTTCTCAATCCGCTCCCAGATAGGCGCCAGCGTCTCCACACTGGGATGACGCACGTAGTAGTAAACCTCGGCAAAGTCGGGCACGACATTGGGCGTCGAGCCACCACTGGTAATGACATAGTGAATACGCGTCTCCTGGGGTACGTGTTCACGCATCAGGTTGACCATGAAATCAAAAGCTTCGACAGCGTCCAGCGCGGAGCGGGCCTTCTCGGGTGCGCCAGCCGCATGGGCCGATACACCGTGGAAGCGAAACTTGGCCGAGCGATTGGCCAGTGAGCTTTTTGCCTCCACCTGGTTGGCATCGTCCGGGTGCCAGGCGAGAACGGCGTCCACGTCTGCAAACAGTCCGGCGCGGACCATGTACACCTTGCCGGAACCACCTTCCTCGGCCGGCGTGCCATATAGACGTATGGTGCCCGTGGCCCCGGTTTCCTCTAGCCAGTGCTTGATGGCGATGGCGGCACTGGTGGAGGCGGTGCCCAGCAGGTGATGGCCGCAAGCCTGCCCGCCGGCCTTGCCCGGGATAGCTTCCCTGACCGGCGAGGCGGTCTGGGTAATACCGGGCAGGGCGTCATACTCGGCCAGCAGGGCGATTACCGGTTGCCCCGATCCGTAGCTGGCGAGGAACGCAGTGGGAATCTCCGCCACCCCGGATTCAATAGTGAACCCCTCGTCCGCCAGGGTTTGCTTCAGCAGGGCGCTGCTCTTTTCTTCCAAATAGCCCAGTTCGGCGTAGTCCCAGATCTGGTGTGCAATGCGCTGATTCTGGTCAAAGCGTGCATCCACGAAATTAATCAAATCTTGCCCTGCTGCTGCCGGCTCGGCCGGGGCCGGGTTGGATGCACAGAGGGTCAGGGCAAACAGGCAGACAGCAGTCTTCCAGGACATTGTTAATTCTCCGGCATTGAGGCAATGCCGAACCTTAGCAGATTCCACAGGGATAGTGGCGCCGCGGCCGGGGTTGATTCAGGAACTGTTTAGCAGGGCCATAAGTTGTTGGCGGTCGATCTTGCCAGCCGCAGTTCGAGGCAGTTCGCCCTTACAGATAATCTCCGCCGGGATCTTGAAGCCGGCGAGTCGTTCGCGGCACCAGTTATGCAAGGTCCGGGGGTCGAGGTTCCGACCCTGGACGAAAGCCACGGGCACCTGTCCCAGGCGAGGATCGGTTCGAGCAAGTACGCATACCTCCGTTACCCCCGGGTGCCCGCGCAGAATATTTTCGATCTCGCCCGGGTGTATGTTCTCTCCACCGCGAATGATTATTTCGTCGCTGCGACCAAGCACGCGTACCCACCCCTTGCCGGTGATTTCACCCAGGTCGTCAGTCACCAGGCGGCCGGCAGCGATCGGGCCCTCGACCACCAGACGGCCTTGTTCATTGACGCTCACCTTCACCGAGGGCAAGGGTGGCAGGCCGTCCTCAAGCGGGGACAAGTCACCTGGCTCCCGAGTGGCAACCTGGGACGCCGTCTCGGTCATGCCCCAGGTCAGGGAAACAGGAAGTCTGGCGATGCGACACCGCTCAAGCAGCGACTGGCTGCAGGCCGCGCCACCCAGCAAGATCACCCGCAGGAAGTCTGGAAACGCATGTTCGCCACGGTGATCCAGGACGTCGTTCAACATGGAGGGCACCAGGGACACCATGCTGACCTCGCTGCTGTCCAGTCTGGCAGCTACTACCGCGGCGTCGAAAGTGGTATGTAGTTCCAGGCAAATCTGGTTGTGCAAGCAGCGATAAATAGCCGCCAGTGCGCCCACATGGTTGACCGGCAGACAAACCAGCCAACGATCCTGCGGCTTGTGCCCCAGCCGGGACCGTGAGGCCTCGGCGCCGAAATGTAACTGGGAGGCAAGTAGCTCAACACAACGGGGTTCCCCGCTGGAACCGGATGTGCACACTCTCAGCAAGGGACTTTCCAGATTCCACGGGGTGGGCTTGAAATCCCCGGGGTCGGTGTTCAGCGTGAGCAGGGCGTTCTCGGGAGTCCAGGTCAACTGGCAAGCCAGGGTCCCGGCGGCGTGCTCACGTTCGATCTTTGTGGACCGGTGATTCAGGGGCGCGGCTATCGCCCCAAGGCGCCAGCAGCCGACCAGCGCTGCCAGCCAGGCCAGTCCCGGTTCGCCCTCCAGACCCACTACACTGCCGGGGCCCGCGCCAAGTGTCTTGAGTCGGGCCCCTGCTACCGACGCGGACCGGTCCAACTGTTGTGCGCTCAGACTCTCTCCGCTCGCGGTCACCACCGCTATCATTTCCGGGCGTGCGGCGGCAAAACTGGCCAGGGGATCGAGCAGCTGTTTGGTCATGCGGCAGGACCCCAGGGCTTGAGTATTTCATCGCGAAGATCGGTCCAGCCCAGCCCCGGTCCATCGGGCATTCTTATTTCATCGGGCTTAAGTACCGGTTCTCGGGCCAGCCTCGGCAAGCCCGGGGCATACAGTCCATGCGGGCGGTCTCCGCCTACCGCCGCCGCCACGTGCATGGCGGCAAGCCTGCCCAGGGTTCCATCCATGGAATGTGTCACGCACACGCCCAGCCCAAGCGCCAGCGCACTGCTTGCCAGGTCCAGGGCGCCCGCCAGGCCGCGGAACATGGGCTTGATCACGACGAGGTCTGCGGC
>JAPHSC010000332.1 GCA_026193125.1 Gammaproteobacteria bacterium | reverse complement strand
TAAATACTTGGGTGTAGGGAGTCTCTGATCCAGTCATGAACGTGTATCTTGCGGCTATAAAATCCGGCTTCTGCGTTGCCAATCTTCGTCGTAGGGTGCGTTTTACGCACCATTCTAAACGGTGCACAGAGTGCACCCTACGTACTACGTGCGATTGGCGCCTTGAATCCGAATCTTTTTGCCAGCAATCTACGTCGTCCAGACTAAATCAGAGGCTCCTTAACAAATCTGTAACGTTTACTTGATTAACTGTCACACTCTTACTACCCATTGGCAGCAAGCATGAACAGGCCATGAGTACACGTCGAATCTTGATCGTTGAGGATGAGCAGCCCATACGGGAAGTTGTTGCCTTCGGCTTGAAGCGGGCGGGTTTTTCAGTCAGCGAAGCCGGCAATGGCGTCCAGGCCCAGGCCAGCGTGGCGAATGAGCGCCCTGACCTGATCCTGATGGACTGGATGTTGCCCGACATCAGTGGCCTTGAACTGACGCGCCGTCTGAAAAGGGACGAACTGACTCGTGAAATCCCCGTGATCATGCTTACGGCCCGGGCCGAAGAGCTGGACAAGGTGACCGGGCTGGAAAGCGGTGCGGATGATTACCTGACCAAGCCATTTTCACCACGGGAGCTGAAGGCACGTATCGACGCGGTGCTTCGCCGCAGCTCACCGCTGGACGAGACTCAGTCCCTGCAGGTCAAGGGTCTGCAGCTGGATACCGCTGGGCACAGGGTGCTGGCGGAGGGAGTCGAAATTCACCTTGGACCCACCGAGTACAACATGCTGAGTTTTTTCATGACACATCCGAACCGGGTATACAGTCGTAGTCAGCTGCTGGATCGAGTGTGGGGCGCCAACGTTTACGTGGAGGAACGCACTGTGGATGTGCACATACGGCGCTTGCGCAAGGCCCTGGGGTCGCACGGCCTGGACGGTTACATACAGACGGTGAGAAGCGCGGGATACCGCTTCTGTCCGCCTGGAGAATAGGTCTTGGACAAGGCGACTATCAGGTCACTGACCCGTTTTTTCACGCTGCTGGCGGTGGCGGTGGCGGTCGGTCTGCTGCAGGGAGACGTTGAGCTTTACCTGCTGCTGGCCCTGTGCGGCTACCTGCTCTGGCATTTGTGGATCCTGTACCGGTTCGAGGCCTGGATCAAAGCCGGCGCCAAGATTGATGCACCAGACCTTCCCGCTGTCTGGGGTGAACTGGTCTCCTACATCATTCGACTCAAGCAACGCAGCCGTGAGCGCAAGCGCCGTTACAAGTCCTTGATCAAGGAGTTTCGCAAATCCTCGGCCGCCCTGCCCGACGGCGCGGTGGTGCTAAACGACAAAAACACAATTTTATGGTTCAACAAAGCCGCCGGCAGCATGCTTGGATTGAAGAAAGCCAGTGACCGTGGGCAACAAATCATGAATTTTGTCCGGCGTCCGGAATTCGTGGACTTTGTCGAACAAGCGCGACCGGGCGGGCGCCTGACTCTGGCGGCACCCCATCAGCCCGGTCATCATTACTCCATGGAGCTGGTTCCCTACGGATCGCAACAGAGGCTCTTGCTGGTCAAGGACATTACTCGGGAGGTGCGGGTTGAGTCCATGCGCCGGGATTTCGTGGCCAATGCATCGCACGAGTTACGCTCACCGCTGACCGTGTTGACCGGTTACCTGGATGCGATGGCCAACGACCAGTCACTGGATAAGGAATGGGGCAAACCGCTGAAGGAAATGGCCACCCAGGCCGAGCGCATGACCGCCATCGTCGATGAAATGCTGGTGCTGTCGCGCCTGGAGGCCGAGGAGAATAACGCGCTTGAAATGGTGGATGTTGATGTGCCTGCGCTGCTGGAAGCCATACGTGCAGAGGCATCGGCCGGTCCCGGCATTGGCAGTGATTTGAAGCTGGAACTCGCCAGTTACGCACATCTCCTGGGCGTGGAGGCTGACCTGCGCTCGGCCTTTAACAACCTGGTGGAGAATGCGATCAAGTACACGCCGGCGGGGGGCAGGGTGGTGATGCGCTGGGAAGCCGATGCCGACGGCGCGAGAATGAGCGTCAGCGACACCGGTGTAGGCGTGGAGGCCGGTGATATTCCGCGCCTGACCGAGAGATTTTATCGGGTCGACAAGGGCCGGGGTCGGGACCAGGGTGGTGTCGGTCTGGGTTTGGCCATCGTCAAACATGTTTTGCAGCGACACGGGGCGGAGTTGGAAATTCAAAGCCAGCCTGGTGAGGGCAGTACCTTTAGTTGCCGGTTTCCGGCCGACCGGGTCCTGTCCAGCTAGCCCTTTGCGCCCGGCGTGGCCCGGGTAGATAAAAGACCGGCGCGATGTCATCAAATTGTCATGCCCGGGACTTTTAATTGTTACCGCTGCAATGCATCATGCGGGCCTGTTGAAACGCAAATTTTTTAATACAGAAAAAAATAAATAGACCGTTGGAGTTTAAAACTTGAAGCGAATTTTCAAGCCGGGCATGGCCTCAGGTGCCGTCATCATTGCGCTGGGCGCGGTGCAAGCGGTCAGGGCAGAGGTGACCGCCGATATTTTTGGCCGCTTACAGGTCGACATGGATCAGTACAACAGCGACATCACCGAGCTGGGTAGCGGTTCCGAGTTGCGTCGCGCGCGCATTGGCGTCAAAGGTGAGCTGGACAATGACTGGTCCTACAAGCTTGAATATGACTTTGCTGACGAGAAGCTCCAGGACGCCTACGCCAAGAACGGTATATTTACGATTGGTCAATTCAAGCCGGCCCAGTCCCTTGAAATCATGACCAGCGACAAATACCTGACCTTCATTGAGCGCCCCGCGGTTGGCTTCCTGACCCTGGCCCGGCGTCTGGGTATCGGCGCAAATTTCTCGAGTGAGAACTGGACCGCAGCCCTGTCCGGATTTAGCCAGGATGCAGACGTCAAGGAAATTGGCCTGGCCGAGGGCATGGGCGTCTCCGGTCGAGTAACCTACCTGCCCTGGAAGACTGACAAGGGCATGCTGCACCTGGGCGCCTGGGGCAGCTGGGAACAACCCCAGAGTACGACCGCCGAGACTGTACGTATCCGTGCTTATCCCGAATCTCATCTCACGGGCGTTCGCCTGATCGACACGGGCACCATTGAAGACGTGGACGACATCGTCAAGATGGGTCTCGAAACGTCCCTGATGGTGGGCAGCGTATCCGTGCAGGGTGAGTATATTAGAGCCGATGTGATGCGCTCGGCTCCCGATGCCCTGACTCCTACTCCCAACTTTGATTTTGACGGTTACTACGTCCAGGCGAGCTACATGACGGGTGGTAATACCCGTGCTTACAAGGATGGATACTACGGTCGCACCATGGCGACAAATGCCTGGGAATTCGCGATTCGGTACAGCACCCTGGACTTGACCGGCGGCAGCGAAACCGCTGCGCTTCCGGGCAAGGGTGGCGAACAGAATGTGCTGACCCTGGGCGTGAACTATTACATCAATCCCAATATGAGGGTGATGCTCAATTACCTGGACATAGAAGCCAAAGCTTATAATGACGCTACGCCGAATGAGAGCCCGTCTGCAGTGAATATGCGCTTTGCGCTGGACTTCTAGTTTGACTGACAACACGAAGTGATGGAAACAGGCAACCTGGAACGGAACCTTCCACTGAACTTGTTTCCTGCGAGTACCGGTCCGATCAATGGCCGGCCCCATAGCGGCCAAGGGGTGATGAACCTGCTTCGGCTGCTACTCCTTCAAATAAAAAAGCGATACTCTGTACTTCCAGCGATAATATGCACACTCGACGTCGAAAGATCGGAACCCTTTGAGAGTCACAAAGAACAGGAACCAGCATGACCCAGGAAGATTTGACCGCACATATTTCGCGTCGATATAACGCCGACATCGAGCATGTTCGCAAGAGCGTGCTGGAGATGGGTGGATTGGTCGAGCGCCAGATCGAGGGTGCCCTGAAAGCCCTGGAGGAGGGTGACAGCGAAGCGGCCCTGAACATCGCGCGGGACGATTACAAGGTCAATCAGCTCGAGGTTGCGGTGGACGAGGAGTGCAACCGCATCCTGGCCCTGCGTGCGCCCACAGCGGTAGACCTGAGGGTGATCATTGCAATCATCAAGACCATTACTGATCTCGAGCGCATGGGCGATGAGGCTGAAAAAATTGCCACCCTGGCCTCTCACCTGGCCGGCCAGGAACGACCGATCAGTAACTATCGGGAAATCCGGCACCTCGGCGAGCATGTCATCACGATGGTGCGCAACACTCTCGACGCTTTCGCCCGCATGGACGTGGACCAGGCGGTGAAAACGGCCCTGTCAGACCAGACGGTGGACCAGGAATACGAGGCCATCTCGCGACAGTCAATAACCTTCATGATGGAGGATCCACGTACCATTCGTCGAGTGCTGGACGTGATGTGGATTGTGCGATCTCTGGAACGGATCGGCGATCACGCGAAGAATATATGCGAGTACGTGATTTACACGGTTAAGGGTAAAGATGTTCGCCACACCAGTCTGGACGATGTGTTGCGGG
>JAPHSC010000430.1 GCA_026193125.1 Gammaproteobacteria bacterium | reverse complement strand
TGGCGGAGAGGGTGGGATTATTCGCCGACGCTGTCGGCTCACCCCTCAAGGGGGCCGCTCGGCAGCGTATGCTGCCTGCGCGTTGTCTCGGCCGACTTCTGCCGGCCTCGGCTCGAACCCGAGTGGGTTATTCGTAGCTTCGCTCCTCACCCCTTCGGGGCCGCCACCGCTGAAGCGGTGACGTTGTCTCGGCCACCGATGGTGACTTCGGCTCGTCCACACACCCTGTCCGAATAAATAAAAAGACCCCAAAAGGGGCCTCTTTGTTAATTTGGCGGAGAGGGTGGGATTATTCGCCGACGCTGTCGGCTCACCCCTCAAGGGGGCCGCTCGCTCACTGCGTGAGCTGCGCGTTCTGCGCCGCCTCCGGCGGCTGGTCGAACCGATGGGTTCTCATCAATCCACCCCCACCGAACATAAGAAAAAGGCCCCATCAGGGGCCTTTTTCTTATGTATGGCGGAGAGGGTGGGATTCGAACCCACGATACAGTTTGACCCGTATACTTGAATTCCAATCAAGCGCCTTCGACCACTCGGCCACCTCTCCGCAGATTGGGCGGCTATGCCGCGGCCGCGAAGGTTACCCCAAGCGACCATTCTGCGCAATGCGAATTCCTAGTTTCCCGGGAGCGGCGCTTCGCTAATAATCGACCATGCATTGTTGTCGCGTGCCAATATCAGCTCCATTCGGCTATCGGTGACGCTGCTACCCGACTGAATACGCTGAATAAACTTGGCGATCATGCGTCCACCCGGCGCAGGCGCCATGGAAAGCTTGTCCACGGTCACGCGGCCTTCACCGAGAGCCTGCATCTGGCTTTGCTTTTCGGCCTTCCAGGCAGCCAGGTCTCCGCCAACCGGAGTGAAGTAATCCGAGTACAGCGATTGCAGGTTTTCGATATTTTTCATGCTTATCGCCTCAGCCCAGGCGTAGACCAGCGCTTCAGGGGAACCCACGATAGCGCCTGACTGCTCATAGTAGGCCGGTGGCTGCTCCAGGCAGGGACTGTCCTCGCCTCTTTCAAGCGTGCCCGAAGGCGGTGGTATCTTCAGTGAAGATCGCGTATCCGGGGCGGTCGCGCCCTCGGGCAAGACTATATCCCCGGTGCTCCCGGAATTGAGATAATAGCTTGGCCGGTCACAGGTATTCCCGCTGCAGGCCCCAAGCAGCAGGCCAATCAGCATCAACCCTGCAACACGCATACTGTTCATCATGACTTGAGAACTCCGGCCTTGATTAGCGCCGGCAAAAGCGCTTCCTGACCGGCTGAACTGAGCACTGTCAGGGGCAATCGAATACCCTCCTCTGCCAGGCCCATCTTGTGCACTGCCCACTTGACGGGTATCGGATTGGATTCGATGAACAACAGGCGGTGCAAATCCAGCAGTTCGCTATTAATTGCTTCGGCGGTTTCGAAATCTCCCGCCAGCGCCGCAGCACATATCTTGTGCATTCTGCGTGGGGCGACATTGGCCGTAACCGAAATCACACCCTTGGCGCCGCAGCGGAAAAATTCAAGGTTCGTCGCGTCATCACCACTGAACACATCAATATGCCCCTGGCAAAGATCTACTAACTCGCGATAGCGCCCCACCTGTCCGGCCGCTTCCTTGATCCCGATAATGTTGGGATGCAGCGCCAGCCTGGCCACTGTGGCCGGCAGCATATCGCAACCGGTGCGTCCGGGAACGTTGTACAGCACCAGGGGCACGGTCACGTTGTCAGCGATGGTGCTGAAGTGCTGGTACAAACCTTCCTGGGTCGGCTTGTTGTAGTAGGGAGTGACAACCAGGAAAGCCTTCGCCCCGGAATCCTGTACCGTCTTCGACAACTCGAGGGTTTGCGCAGTCGAATTAGAACCAGTTCCGGCAATCACCGGAATACGGCCAGCAGCCATTTCAACGGACTGGAAAATCAGCTCGGCATGCTCTGTCTTGGTCAGTGTAGCCGACTCACCCGTGGTCCCGGCAATCACCAACCCGTCAGTACCAGCCTGGATATGAAATTCTATGAGTTTCCTGAGTGCTTGCAGGTCAACCATGCCATCCTTGTGCATAGGCGTAACCAAAGCCACCATGCTACCGCTCAACACGTAATTACCCCCCAGGAAAAGCTCTCATTCAAGCCCGGCGATGGTACTCGGGCCCTGAGTCACAATCAAGGAAAGTGACACTATTGCGAAGCAGAGGGAAGCAGGTACACTGGGAGCTGTTCATTCGCACTAGGGCGTCATCTTCCTGACATGAATAAATTGCTTGTAATTTCAGCCGTTGGCGCAGATCGACCCGGGATAGTCCACGAGCTAACTCGACTAATTCTAAATTGCGGCGGAAATATTGTTGAGAGTCGCATGACCGGGCTGGGTAGCGAATTCGCCATGCTATTGCTGGTATCCGGTAACTGGCATACGCCTACCAAGTTGGAGGCTGAGCTACAGAAGCTCTCTGAAGTCACCGGTCTTACCGTCAATGTGCGAAGCACTGAGCAACGTGAGAGCAGCGGCGACCAATTGCCCTACGCGGTAGACGTGGTCTGCCTGGACCAACCGGGAATAGTGTTCAACCTGGCCAATTTCTTCAC
>JAPHSC010000088.1 GCA_026193125.1 Gammaproteobacteria bacterium | reverse complement strand
TTTGACGTCTCAGGCGCGTCCTTGAGCTATGGCCTGGCCGCAGGGATTCTGTTGACTGTCTCCAATCTCTCGCTGCTCGAGAGTCTGACCCATATTGATGCCAGCCTTGGCTCTACAATTTATCGTTTGAATTCCGTCGGCGTGATACTGCTGTCGATGTGGATCCTCGATGAATCGCTGGGCTGGATAAAAGGATGGGGCGTCGCCACGGGCATCGCTGCTGTGTTTCTGCTGTATCACCCCGGCGTGCGTGGTGAGGCCATTGGCAAGCGATTTGCCTTGTTTTTCGGTCTGGCCCTTTTCGCTTCCGCCTGCCGGGCTGTTTATGGCGTTGTGACCAAGGCCGGCCTGAATGCTGGAGGGTCCATTCAATCGATGCTGGTCATAGCGGCCCTCTGCTGGATCATTGGTGGAGCCATGTACGCGCTGCTCCGCGAGAAAGGTTTTAAAATTACCGGCAAAAAGGCTGTCTATTCCCTGCTTTCCGGGGTGCTGGTTTTCTTGATTGTGAATTTTCTGCTGTTGGCTATCGCACAGGGTCAGGCAAGCATCGCCATCCCTATCGCCAATATGAGTTTTGTTGTTGCCCTGCTTTTGTCCGTCGCCCTGGGCATGGAAACCCTCACCCGGCGCAAGCTTATAGCGGTGGCTGTTTCCATATGCTCACTACTGCTCCTGTCCCGAGCCTGACCATGTGAGACTAGACCGCGTGCCCGGAATCCTGAAGCAGACTACGCACTGCCTCGACAATGTCCTCTGCATCGAAGGGCTTGGTCAACACCCTGTCGGCACCCGCCGCGGTGGCGGCGGCCAGGAAGGCATGGGTGGTTATAGCGGCAGGCTGGTAGGCGGCTGGTCCGAAGTGTCCGCCACCAGAGATGGCCACTATCTTCGCGTCGGGTGCTTCTGACTTGATTTGCCGAATCAGTTGAGCCCCATCCAGCTTGGGCATGATCATATCGGTAATGATCACGTCGGGCAGGCCTTTCCGACACGCCTCGATTCCGGCCTCACCATCCTCAACCGATTGCACATCGAAACCAGCGCGGCCAAGCACCAGGGCCAGGGCGTCTCTAACGTCGCCCTCGTCATCAATGATTAACACGCTCGACATATCAGCTGACCTCTCTTGCGGCCCCTGTGCCCGGGCCATGCTATGACTGCAAAGGATTATTCTAGGTCCGTAACGGAGCCTGTTCCAGCAAAGGCTTCCCTTCGGGAATAAGTGGCAGGTGAATAGTGAATACGCTACCCATTCCCAGGTCGCTGCTCACCATAATATCGCCCCCGTGGCTCAACACAATACCATGTACCACCGAGAGCCCAAGCCCGGTTCCTTCACCCACTCGCCTGGTGGTATAGAACGGCTCGAAAATTCGTTCGCTGGTTGCCGCGTCCATACCCATCCCATTGTCCTCGACTGTCAGTGTCGCGTAGGACGCGCCCAGGCCTTGCCGGTCCTGCAACGCGCTACTGGGGTGTCGTGTTTCCGTGGTCAAAGTGATGCGGATTCGACCGTCCATACCGGGGATGGCCTTGAGTGCATTGGTACACAAATTTAGCACGACCTGGTGAAGCATCGTGGCATCACCGTACACGAAGCAAGGTTCTTCCGTAATCTCGACTTCAATATCCAGGGTGGCATGCGACAGGGAAGAAAACAGGTCAGTGGCTTCACGGACAATCTTGGCCAGGTCTTCTGGCTGCTTTTCCTCGACTTCAAGCTGCCTGCTAAACGCCAATATCTTGTGTACCAGTTCCCGCGCCCGCCGCGCTGCCCTTTGGACCCTGAGAAGGTAACCCCGCAATTCGCTACCCTCGGGCAGATCCTCAATAACAACATTCGTGTACAAGGTGATGGGGACTAGGATGTTATTGAATTCATGCGCAATTCCACCAGCCATGGTGCCAATTGTCTCCACTCGCTGGCTATGCCTGAGCTTTGCTTCCAGAACCTGGCGCTCGGCTATTTCGGTCTTTAACCTGGTATTTACCTGCACAAGCTCATGCCGCATGAATTCCAGGTCGTGTGCGAGCTCCACCACCTCCGCAATGGAACTTTGAGCATCAAGAGTCTTTGAGAAGTCCCCAAGGGCGACTTGACGCGATACCTTTTGCAGTCCGCTCAGGGGTCGGCTCAGCGTTACACCCATGGCGATGCTTATCAATACCGCCAGCAGCAGGTAGATAACCAGCGAAATGAGAATCTGCCGGTGCAGCCTGGCGATTTCTGCAGCCGTATCGCTCTCCGAGAATCCCAGGTTCAGTTGCCCTTCCTGCTCTCCGACCTTGACCGGCATGGACAGGTAATACACTTCATCGTCGTGCGAATTAAAGGCAAAGTCTTCCTTGAACCGCTGCTCATCCGCATCGCTAACAATGGAGCTGCGAAGATTCCGGTCTGGCAAGCGCAGCTCTGCATACACACCATCGTGGCCAAGCACTACTGAATCCATCAATGCCACGACATCAGAGTCCGGCATGGACACAGGCTGGTTCTCTATCAGATCGGCAATGAATCGAGAATATCCACGCAGGTAATCCAGGTAGGTATCCTCCGCGTTGACCCTGGTGCCATGGCTTAGTGTCAGGTACAAGAGAGGCAGCAATACGGCGTGCGACACGAGCACGAAAAGCAGTATGCGACCAAGCAGGGTATTTAGTGCTCTAGCCACAACAATTTGACGACGCGAAGGTCGTCCTCCTCTGCAATGTCTGAGCGCCACATGTAGGTGATGGCCTTATCGTCCTCCCGCAAAATATCTTTGAGGTCCTCCACGCTATGCCTAACCTCCGGCTGAAGACGTCCGAACCTGAGTGTCAGGGAAAGCAGTTGACGTTCATAGGCTGCTTCGGACATCGCCATCGCCGACTGGAAAAATATTTCCTGCAGTTGTTCATCGCTATGATTGCGCAGAGGCCGGGCAAAATTACCCTGAAGTGCTACGGGTAGCCCAAGATACAGCTTGCGCAGCTCCAGAGATGAGACCGCAACAATGGGACTCTCATTGGCAACCACCAGCACCACTTCGCGCGATCCCTCCGCTGTTACGCCAGTCACGGCGAACAGGAGTATGAAAAAAAGGTTTATTCGCATCGTGCTCAATGGAATGCAGCGCTCCATTGAATTGCGATTTTCCTGAAATCTCCAGCGCTGTTCTCTGCATCAAACACTTCCAACGTAACGGCATGTCGCTTCAAGAAGTCCAGCCGAACCCCAATCAATGATCGTTGCACTACGTAATCAGGGAATAGCGTAAGGTAATCCGATTCCTCGGCACCGGCTGTGTTCTCCCAGCGACCGTAGAGCGTCCAGTCGGAAATGGATTTCTCCAGTTGTACATAGCCGGCGGTAAAGCTGTCGGAGCTACGCATAGTTGCCCGATCCAGCTCATTCCGCAGGTGGTAAGCGGCGCTTATCACGTGCCATGAGCCCACGGTCCAGTTTGCAAAGGCACCCATTAAATCCTGGTTTACGTCGGCCAGGTCAGGGATGATTAGCTGGGACTCCGATGACTCAAATTCGCTACGTCCCAAAATCACTCCAATCGCATTGTTGCCAAGGATGTCGGGTAAAAAGCCTATGCGCGCAGCGAAAGAAGCTCCGGCCACGCCCTCCTTATCAAAAATGTCAAATGGCTCAAGCACACCGTTTCCTATTACTGAGCCTGACCCGTATGAAACTGCGATCTCCAGCCCCGTACTTTCGCGCAGGCCAAAATTTGATTCGACTATGAGTCCGGTCTGGTGAGTCTGGAGCACGCCAGAGTCATCCTCCCAGCCCTCGATATTGGGACGGGTGATGGATGTCTGAAGATACTGGCCATGATGATAGACACTGGCCCAATAATTGGTGGGCTGGTGATACCTGCCTGCAAATAGCGAGGTTGTCTCATGGGGAAGCCAGCCGACCTGGAACCGCTCCAGTTCAATTTCCTCTGTGGATACGATTAATTCACCGAGCAACCTGAACCGGTTTCGCGTGAGACTGTACAAGATGTCGGCGGAGGCCAGTGCATCGTTGGAAGCAGGTAATTGGTCAGGATCTATGCGGTTGGCCTCTGCACTGCCGAAGAACAACAGTTCCTGGCCTTCGCCAGGCTGTCCGGCACGGGCGGTTGTGGAGGCCAAAAGCAGCAGCAAGCCAAGACAGGGTGCCAGCCTCACAATTCTCTTCGCTAGCCGAGCACCGATGACTTGCACTGACTGACCCCGAGGTACAGCGGTGCCATGTTCTTCTTGGCGACGATAAACGTGCATATCCAGTAACTCTTATATTTATGTAGCCCAACAAGGCCACTATCTGCGAGTGACTCCGCTTCGAAGTCGCGGCCGGAATAATAAGAATATAGTCGATGCGGCTCTTACTCAATAAAACTTGGAAGTTTCATGAAATTTCTGAGCTTATGTCTAATGTAGGGTGCCGGCCGGGCGAATCACCGGCCCCGTATGCATGCCCTATGCCAGGACAAGCCCATTGGCGCGTCAGCATCGTCGCCGGCAAGGCGGTTTACAATTGCCTGGACCTACGGCGCAACCCGATGGACAGCAAGGGACCGGAAGTGCTAGCGAATCACGCCGTCGCGCCGTAGTTGTTTGGCAATTAAGACTGCAAATTCCTCCGCGACACCTTCGACGCGCTCGCCCGCACCGATTCTGAAATTGCCCTGACTGGTCGCCCGGTAAATGAGTTTGTCCCCCGTAGCGGGTTCATACAGGTAGGATTCAAGCACCGCATCGCCATCGATAGTCGAGCTCCCTGGTGTAACTTCTACCCAGTAATTGGAGGCCATTACAGAGCTCATGGAGGAATCCTCACTCGTGGTCACCAAGACGCCCGGATTGTACTTGACCACGACATCGCCCCGGCGGTCTCCGATGCGAGCATCGTTATCCACAACCCTGGTAATAATTACAGCGTCGGCGCCGGTTTTCTCGGCCATGGCAATGACCAGGTCCCTGGATAGCTTCGACTCTTCCATTTCCCGGGCCACCGAGAAACCACTTATGCCTTTGGCGTCGCCCTTGCTTATCTCCGCGGCAAGAATCTGGTCAATAGCCCGGCGCACTTCCCGATCGGGCATGACCGCCACCACCAATACGGTCTGATATGGCGCCTTACGTGCCTGCGGTTGCTGCCATTCGCCGGTGCTGCCGCTGGACGTCGTGGCGCAACCGGCCGTCATTGCAGCCAGAACGCATCCACATAGAAAGCCGCCGACCCTGTATTTCCCTATTGATCTCATTTTTGCTCCGCCTGGTGAGTAAT
>JAPHSC010000361.1 GCA_026193125.1 Gammaproteobacteria bacterium | reverse complement strand
CATTAAAGACTTGAAAGGAGACAAAAAATGACGACCCTAACTGCAGATGAGGCCCAAACGATTGCCAAGGAGGGATCATGAGTGCAAGAACTAGCGGGAACCTCAGCGCCGCTGAGGCAAGAGACATCGCGAAGGAAGTCTTTCTCTGGGGCATGCATCCGGTCGGGATCTATCATTGGCGTTACATCTTTGCGCAGAACGAACAAAGCCCACGCTATGTCGGTATCAACCGTGTGAAGTGGGATCGCACACCGTTGAAGGCTTTGCCGCGCTTTGTCACCACACCCAATGCTACAACACTTTACGGCACTGCCATGCTCGATCTGTCGAAGGAGCCCGTGGTCATCACGGTTCCCGAGATCGACAACCATTACTGGAGTATCCAACTCTGTGATAACTATGCGCGCTGGTGGCACATGATCGGCAGCCAGTTCAATGCGCCCGGTCCGGTACGGCGGTTGCTGCTTGGCCCGAACTGGAGCGGTGATCTGCCGGACGGCTTTGTCGGTGCCGATATCGTGCAGTCCCCGTCCGATTTCGCCGGTGTGCTTGCGCGCATCGCCCTTACCGACGATACCGAGGAAGATGTTGGGATTGTCAACGCCATCCAGGACCGTATCACCCTCATGTCGCTCAGCCAGTGGATCGCCGCCGGAGGCAAGGAGGTAAGAGCTGAGGATATGTCGTTGACCAAATGCAACTATCCCACCTATCCCGGCATGGAGACGGTCAAGGAGCCGGGGAGGCTCACGGGCGTGGACTTTTTACGGTGGGTCGGCCTTGTGCTGGCCGATCCCATTTTCACCAAGCAGACAGACAGCTATCACGAAGTGACCGCCTTCTCGCGGTTCGAGCGCCTTGGCTTGAAAGTCGGCGCACCATTCGATCCTGACCAACTGACACCCGAGATCGCGGCAGCGGTGGAGGAAGGGGTTCAAGATGGTAAGAAGGAAGTGTTGGCCCTGATGGCTAAAGGCTTCGGCACTTCACGGAACGGTTGGGATTTTTCGAATGATCTCGGCTACAAAGACAGCGACTGGCACCAGCGGGCCTTGTGGGGGCTGATCGCCCTGCTTGGCCCGATCCCATCCCGATCGCATACCGGCGCATTCGGTACGAAGGATTCCGAGGGCCGGCCGCTCTCGGGCGAGCACCGTTACACGATCACCTTCGACCTGGACGACATGCCGCCGGTGACCGAGTTCTGGGAAATGCCGCTCTACGATAGCGAGGGCTATTTCTACGATAACCTGATCGACCGCTACGCGCTCAACAGCTTCATGCTAGAGCGCGGCAAACTGCATACCGAGGACGGCAAGCTGGTGATTTACGTCCAGCATGACGAGCCGACGGACCCGAAACAGCGCCAGAACTGGCTGCCCGCACCAAAGGACGGTTTCCGTTTCACCGCGCGTTTCTACGGCGCCGGCACGCCCCTGATCGATGCGAGCTACGACATGCCCGGTGTGGTGCGCGTGGACTGAGAAATGAGAATTTGGAGGATGAAGATGCTGACAATGAAGAGTCTCTATCGAGCCCTCGTGATGACGACGTGCGGCATCATGATCACCGCCTGTTCCCCCGAACAGTCCACTTCAACCGATGGCTTCGAGAAACAGGTAGAAGACTACATTCAGAAGTTTCCCTACCAGGAGACTTTTGAATACGCCATGCGGCTCACGGGCGGAGATCCCGGTAAGCTGAATCAATGGGGCCAGGCGTCACGGAACCTGCTCAAGGCCGGTGAGGACAAGATCGTCAGGAGCAACAACGACACCCTCTATAAGACGGCGTTCGTCTATCTCGGCGATGGGCCGGTGGTGCTTCGCTCGAATGCGCCTTCGCAGGAGCGATTCAGCTCGTTTCAGTTACAGGATGACCGCAACGCGAATTACCGCAACATTATCGGTCCGGCCGGCAGCTATACCCTCTACTATGGCGAGAAACCCGAGACCATCACGGGTGAGGCTGTAGAAGTGCCGTCGCTTCTGTCCGCGGTCGTCACGCGGATTGAAGTAAAAGATAAAAATGACGCTGCTGACTTGGCCGGTGCACAAGCGGTTTTCGACGGCATCACGATTGAAGGTCCGACCATCGGCGAGATGCCCGTGGTCGATCTCCTCAGTGGTTTCGACGAGCAGGTGGTGCAGGAGGCGCACAGGCGCATGGGTGAGTTGGCGGGGGTGGTGCCGTTTTCCAAGATGATCGTTGGGCCAGGTCAGGAACCGGGCAAGGATGTCCCCTATCTCTACCACTCGGCCGGCACCAAGGAGGGTTGGGGTGGACCATCAACCTCCCACAGCGCCTACGAGGCGATATTTACCGATGAGTCTGGTGAGACCCTCGAAGGTGCGAAGGGCGAATACCTGCTGGTGACCGAGGCGCCTCCGGTCAACGCCTTCTGGTCGGTCACCGTTTACGACTCCACCACCGGTCGTTTGCACCCCAACGACGACGACCGCTACCACATCAACAACACGACCGCCGTCAAGAATGAGGACGGCACCTACACCTTCGGTTTCAAGCTTAAGTGTCAGCAAGGCGATGTGAACTGCCTGGTGGTTCCCGCCGGGCCGTTCGACGTGACCGCACGCTATTATCTCCCGGAGCCGGAGATCATGAGTGGCGAGTGGACCATGCCACGCCCTGCCAGGGTCAAGAACGAGTAAGAACAATAATCGCGGTTCGACTCTATTTAACTATCCCCGTATCCGGTCAAATAAGTTATAAAGTTACCGCTGGCACCGAAATGCCCAGGGAGTTTAACCAGTGATTCTTAACCGGCTTTCAGGTTCGTTACGTCGCCATGACTGGCCATCGGTCGTCGTGGAACTCGCAATTGTTGTCATTGGTATCTTGCTGGCCCTGCAGGTGGACAATTGGAACCAGGAGCGCAGGGAGGCCGCCGAGGCAAGGGTGTGGCGGGCACAGATCATCGAGGACCTGGAAAGAACCCGCTTCGAATTGACGGTACGCCGCAATTACAACGCCCAGGCCCTGGTGTTCGCCGAGCAAGCACTGGCAGGTTTGCAGTCCAGTGATCCGCTTGACCCCAGCCAGTCCTGGGAAGTCGTTCTCGGGGCGTTCCAGGCCGGTCAGATCCTGCCTTTCCAGTTAACCGGTCCTACTTTTCGCGAGGTGCAGAATGCGGGCGGGTTGAGGCGAGTAGCAGATTCCGAAACACTCAGTGCGTTGATTTCCCTATATGACGTGAGCGCCTACGACTTCGAGCTCATTAATGGTGGCAGGCCACCGTACCGTGACTTTATCCGGCAACTCACGCCCTGGGCGATACAGAGCTACATCTGGAGCGCCGACTGCCAGCGGGACACGATAGAAGAGGCGAGCGGCCTCACATCCACCGAGCTGACCAGCTGCGCCAAGCCAGACCTTGATTCCCAGATTCAGGAAGCGCTGCAAACCTTCCGCAGCAATCCGACCCTGCTGCCAAAGTTGCTGGGCCGAATGTCACAGCTTCGGGTGTCCGATAATTCCATGAGCAACATAATCAAGGGCGTGGATGAGCTCCTGGCAATGTTTGAAAAAGGGGCCGGATACAATTAATTCGGGCATTAATTGGGGTCGAACCGCATTTAAAGTATTTGCGGTTCGACCCCTTTTATCCTCCGTTAGAGCGCTGTTGCCCGGCTCCTGTTTTCATCCGAAAACCACCTAAAACTCTCGCAATATCATGCTCTTAGGCGTATACTGTACGTTCATACAGTATAAGGAAATACGCCGGAGAAACCCATGTCTGCAGCCATCGAAATAGCCGCTTTTCGCCCCCCGTCCACGCCTGCCTCAGCCGAACAACTCGCAGAGCAACTCGGTGATCAAATCACTGAACTGTGTGGGTACATTTACGCCGCCACCTATCGCTTGCTGGTGCTGATCCGTGAATTCGACGAGCAGGGCTACTGGCAATCCGAGGGTTTGTGCTCCTGTGCCCAATGGCTGAACTTT
>JAPHSC010000285.1 GCA_026193125.1 Gammaproteobacteria bacterium | reverse complement strand
GATGCCAGGTTATTGTAGGCGGAAGCACTGTCTGGCGTGCGCTCCACCATCTCCTGATAATTGGTAATGGCCTCGTCATAGCGGCCACGGTTGAAATAGAAACCACCAAGTCTGCCATAAGCCTCCCAGTAGCCGGGATTGATAGCGATCGCAGTCTTCATTTCCTGCTCTGCTTCTGCGGGGAGACCAGAAGCGGCCAGCACCTCAGCCCGACTGAGCCTCGCGTCCACCCAGCGCGGCTTGAGCGCCAGCGACCGGTCTATTTCTTCCATGGCGAGATCATATTGACCGGAAAGCAGATGCAACTTACCCAGGGCCAGGGCCACTTCGGCGGAATTCGCGTCCCGGGTCATGGCCCTGTTACAGGCCTTCTCGGCCAGCTCAAACAAGGACGAATCCGCGTTCAGCTGGTATTGACCCAGACGTGCCTCGCAGGTGCCTGCATAGGCCATGCCAAAGGCCGAATCCAGGTTGGTCGCCTGCTGAAATTGATTGACCGCGTTAGCCAGATTCGCGTCGGTCTTGGGACGCCTGAGGAAATCACGTCCGCGCAAATAGGCGTCATAGGCGTCCAGATTTTCTGTCGGCGGCTTGTCCAGAATGTTCTCCACCTGGTTGGATATCATCACTTTCAGGTTGCGGGCCACCTGGCGTGCGATATCGCTCTGCACCGCGAACACATCACTGGTATCCCGATCGTAGGTACCTGACCAGATATGGAATCCGTTCTGACCGTCTATCAGCTGGGCCGTTATACGCATGCTGTCCCCGGCCAGGCGCACGCTGCCCTCCAGCAGATAACGTACATTTAATGACTTGGCGATGTCCTTTATATCCAGGTCCTTGCCCTTGAAGTAGAACGACGAGGTCCTGGATGCCACCTGCAGATTGTCCATATTTGCCAGCACATTGAGCACCTCTTCGGTGAGACCGTCGCTGAAGTACTCATTGGCCGCGTTATCACTGAAATTTACAAATGGCAGCACGGCAATGGACTCAGCCGCCGGCAATGGAAGATCAGTTGCCTGGTCGCCGGCGGTCAGCATGTAGGCCCCGCTGCCAACCAGTAGTGCGCTGACCCCCGCCACCACGTACACCAGCGCGGCCGGCTTGGCCCCGGCCGAGAAGTCCCTCAGTCGTCCCCCGAAACCTTCCACCATCAAGCCCTGGGGCGTCCACTGGAAGGCCCAGGCGAGTACGACCGCTACCGGAAAACCCATGGCCAGGGCCACCACCAGGAAGGTCATGGAGTAGGCAGGCAGCGGCAGGGCGTCCAGGATCACATCAGCGACCTGCAGCACCACCCATGATGCCACCAGGTAACTTGCCGCAACCCGGTATACCTTCCTGCGCGCCAGGTCAGTGATGAAACCAAAAAGCGTCGGCGCTAGCTTCTCCACAGGCTCGGGCTCAAGCAGGCTGCTCGCCGTTCGAGGTGGCACCTCGTCCAGGGGTATTGGGTCAGGTATCAGACGATACCCGCGGCCGGGAATAGTCTGGATGAAGCGCGGTGAATCGGTCTGGTCGCCCAGGGCGTGGCGCAATTCACCCACGCTACGGGTAACTACCGTGCTGGACACTTCGTCGCGGCCCCAGACCTCATCTCTCAGCTGACGTCGCGACAACACGAAACCAGGCTTGCGGGCCAGGGTCAGCAGCACTTCCATGGCACGGGCAGAAACCTGCTGAACCCCACCGGGTCCTTCTATGCTGTTCCTGATGGGCCGGACAAGACACTCATTCAGTCGGAACCCGATATGGAGATGATCTCCCACTTATAGCTCCCTGCCTCGAACAAATCGGGATGAATCCTGTTTTGCAGCAACGAATATACACCACGACCCACAAAGCGCGAGCATTACAGGCTGTTTATGCAAGCCCGAAAGAGGGTTCGAGGAGACAAAGAATCCGCAATGCAGCTGCTGGCCGAAAGGTTTACAGAATGGTCTTGAGGGTGTCCAGGCTGATGTTGGCGCCACAGATCACCGCGCCGACAGTCTGCCCCTGCAGGGTTTCCCTGGCCCGCTCTACAGCAGCCAGGGCCACACCCGCCGAGCCCTCCAGGAGCTGGTGCTGGCTTTGCAGGAACTTACGCATGCAGACGGCAATTTCCTCCTCGCTCACGAGGATCCACTCGTCCACGTAATCACGGCAGGGCTCAAAGGTGATCGAGTCCAGATCCATGCCACCGGCGGTACCGTCAGACAGGGTGGGCAGACTCGGCTCGTCAATGACATGACCGGCGGCGATGGAATGGGCCATGACTGCCGAGTTTGCCGGCTGACAACCAACAATACGAATATTC
>JAPHSC010000191.1 GCA_026193125.1 Gammaproteobacteria bacterium | reverse complement strand
CCCGACCGGCAAGTGGCTGCTCACGGGCGGTCTGGGTGGCATGGGTGGCGCGCAGCCTCTCGCGGCCGTCTTCGCGGGTCTTTCCTGCCTGGCGGTCGAGGTGGATGAATCGCGTATAGACAAGCGCCTGGAGACTGGTTATCTGGATCGCAAGACCACCTCCCTGTCCGAAGCCCTGGGCTGGATGCGGGATGCGGGAAGAAACGGCGAGATCATTTCGGTGGGTTTGCTTGGCAATGCCGCCGAAGTGTTCGAGCAGATTCGCGAAGGTGAAATCCAGCCCCACCTGGTTACTGATCAAACCTCGGCACATGACCCGTTGAATGGCTACATCCCGGTGGGCTATGACCTGCAGCAGGCGGCTGCCTTACGCGAGTCCGACCCGCAGGAATATGTGCGTCTGTCAAAATTGTCCATGGCCCGCCAGGTGCGCGCCATGTTGGCATTCCAGCGTAATGGCGTCCCGACCTTTGACTATGGCAACAACATACGCGCCATGGCGCAGGATGCGGGCGTGGACAACGCCTTCGACTTCAAGGGATTCGTGCCCCTGTATATTCGCCCCTTGTTTTGCGAGGGAGTCGGACCCTTCCGCTGGGTGGCATTGTCGGGTGATCCGGAAGATATCTACCGCACGGATGAAAAAGCCCGCGAACTGTTTCCTGACAAGGTGGGCTTGCACCGCTGGCTGGACGGTGCGCGCGAGAAGATACAGTTCCAGGGCTTGCCGGCACGCATTTGCTGGCTGGGTTACAAGGAACGTCATCTGTTGGGACTGGCCTTCAATGAGATGGTGGCCAGCGGCGAACTCAAGGCGCCGATAGTCATCGGGCGGGATCACCTTGATTCGGGGTCAGTCGCCTCGCCCAACCGTGAGACCGAGGGCATGCGTGACGGCTCCGATGCGGTAGCCGATTGGCCGATACTCAACGCCTTGCTCAATACTGCCGGCGGTGCGTCTTGGGTAAGTTTTCACCACGGTGGCGGGGTCGGCATGGGCTACTCGCTGCATTCCGGTGTGGTGATCGTTGCCGATGGGACCGAGCGCGCCCGTCAGGCCCTGGAACGTGTGCTGGTGAACGATCCCGGCACAGGCGTCATGCGGCATGCCGACGCGGGCTACCAACGGGCTATTGACGTAGCCGACGAGCGCGGTCTGGATATGCCCATGCTGGGCAAGGAATAACCAACCAGGGCGGTAAGACCTAGCCCTTGTTTTGTTGCAAGGGGGTGATGTTGGTGCTGTCTTCCAGGAAGTAGCGACGCATCATCAAGGCCTGCTGCAGCTTGCCCTTGCGAATGTAGCTCTGGTAGAGCATATCCTTCATCATTTCCAGTAACAGCCCGGCTTGTGCTGCATCCAGCAAGGGCGGTTCTTCATGGTCGAATACCACCGTCTTGACCACGTTGAAGGTGTCGTTGTCCAGCTCGGTCATGTCCCTGACGTCGTTGAACTGGTCAAAAATGCGTAGCTTGCCGGTCTCGCCCAGGTTGGCAAACACCCTGCGGGCGGTGCGCCGACACATGGAGGCAAAAGCATTGGGGGCATTGTTGGCGTAGCAGCTCAGGGCTTCCTTGAACAACACCTCCACATCTTCGGGCAGGTAGGAAAAGTTGAAGCTTTCCCGCGGTCTTTCCAACTCGGAAAACTTGCTGGAAAACTCGATCTTGTCCTCGCCGTAGGCCTTGACATCGAATTTCAGGAATACCGCCGCATTGCACGCGTCGCAGCGGTAGACAATGCCGGTTTGCTTGGGCTTGTACTGCTGCATTTCAGCATAGCGCGGAATAGAAATAGGGCTCAGGTGCGCGTAGGTCAGGCAGTGCGGGCAAGTGAGCGCGAACTGACTGTCAAAGGGATGGTGCAGGCCGTTATTTTTGTCCAGGTACATGTTCTGCCCACAATCGGTTACATCAGATGCCTGTCAGTCTAGCATTCCCGCGGCGGAAGCATCAAAAAAACCTCTATGTAACATAAACTTGGACTTGTGCCCGCGGTTCCCCGGCTTGATATTGCTGCCAGGTCCTCAAGCGAGTGCCGGGCGATATAATTTCCACTGCAATGTTGGCCCTGACAGCGTGTATGATTGCAGGCCCGCTGCCCAATATGGGCCAAGTAGACGCCTTTCCCAGGAGAGATTGATGCGATTTACCACCAAGCAGATTCATGCCGGAGTGACCCCGGATCCGGTGACCGGAGCCATTCTCACACCCATTTACCAGACCACTACCTATGTCCAGGAATCCGTAGACCAGTACCTGGCCAAGGGCTATTCCTACTCGCGTTCGGCCAATCCTACCGTCTCGGCGCTGGAGGCGAAGTTGACCGAACTGGAGGGCGGTGCTGCGACTACTTGTTACGGCACAGGCATGTCAGCTGTGCAGGCCGTGATGCTGGCGTTCCTGAATGCCGGTGATCACGCAATTATCTCCGATGTGGCCTACGGCGGAACCTACCGTCTGTGTACCAAGATACTCAGCCGCTTTGGCGTAGAGTTCACTTTCGCCGATACCTCCAACCCCGAAGCGGTGAGGGCGGCGCTGCGTGATAACACCAGGTTGATATTCACCGAGACCCCGGCCAATCCGACCCTCAAACTGACGGATATTGCCGCGATCTCCAAGATCGCCAAGGAGAAGGGCATTCCCCATGCGGTCGATAACACATTCCTGACACCGTATTTTCAACGTCCCCTGGAACTGGGTGCGGACTTGAGCGTACACAGCACGACCAAGTACATGGATGGTCACAATGCTACCGTCGGTGGCGCAGTGGTTGCGGCGACCATGGAACTGGATGCCAAGGTGCGTTTCATTATGAACGCCACGGGCATGATCATGTCGCCCATGGTAGCGTGGCTGACCTTGCAGGGCTGTAAAACCCTTTCCCTGCGTATCACTCGCCAGTCAGACAACGCCATGGCGATCGCCCGTCACCTGGAATCTCATCCCAAGGTCAAGCAGGTTCGTTACCCGGGACTCGAGTCATTTGCCCAGCACGAACTGGCGCGTCGCCAGGCCGATGGTTATGGCGCCATGGTCTGGTTCGAGGTGGACGGTGGCATGGCGGCCGGCAAGAAACTGATGGACTGCATCGAGTTATGGAGCCTGGCCGAGAACCTGGGTTCAGTGGAATCCCTGATCACCCACCCGGTCACCATGACCCATTCCGACGTGGAACCCGAGGAACGTGCCCGGGTAGGCATTATCGATGGACTGGTGCGCCTGTCGGTGGGTCTGGAGGACAAGGAAGACTTGATTGAGGCCCTGGACAAGGCCCTCGCCCAGGTTTGACCGCGCGATTCAGGTTCCCCAGCCATGAAGATCGGGCGTGGGGGACCGGGTTCGGTGCCCTTTTTCAGCCCGAGCGCATGTGGAGAGCATGGCGGTGATCAAGGGCAGGACGCTTGCCGTGGCCGGACCGCCCGGGTCCTGCGCCGATGGATTTTTGAGGAGTGCATGTCTGATGCCAGATTTCCTGTTCCCCCCCATGCCGCCCGTCCGTGTGGCCATCCACGGCCGGGATGAGTGCTTCCCGGTACACCGCATTTACTGCGTCGGCAAGAATTATGCTGAGCATGCGCGGGAAATGGGATCGGATCCTGAACGTGAACCACCCTGCTTTTTTTCCAAACCGGCCGATGCGGTGGCCCCGGGATCTGGCGAGATTCCCTATCCCCCGGGAACGGAAAACCTGCACCACGAGATCGAACTGGTGGTCGCCCTGGGAGCCGGGGGCAGGGACCTGAGCCCGGAGCAGGCACTGGCCAGGGTAACCGGCTACGCGGTGGGCGTGGACCTGACCCGGCGCGACTTGCAGGCGGCGGCCAAGCAGCGTGGCTTGCCCTGGGATACGGCCAAGGGTTTTGATTTTTCCGCGCCGATTTCGCCCATAACCCTGGTCGAAGATGGTTCAGACCTGCAGCGTGGCCGTATCTGGCTGGAGGTCAATGGCGAAATGCGCCAGCAGGCCGATATCGCCGACATGACCTGGAGCGTTGGAGAGGTCCTGGCGCATTTATCCCGGCTGTTCGAATTACGCGCCGGTGACCTGGTGTTCACCGGCACGCCTGCCGGGGTGGGTCCTCTCAAGCCGGGGGATCACCTGCGTGGGGGAATTGACGGTTTGCAACCCGTGAGCTTCCTGATCACACCTGTCACGACTGCTGGCGCAGCAGGTCGGGTGATTGACTCTGGTCAAGGCGGCCCGAGCGGCGTGGGTGCAGACTGCAAGCACTGGCCGGACAGTGACCTGGACGTTTAGGGGAACCTTGATCTGCTCATGAACCTGTATGTTCCCTCAGGAATCATATGTTTTATGTTGCCGATCTTCACAGCAGCGTGCGCTTTACGCAGCGTTTGGAACGGTGCACAGAGCGCAGCCTACTGCTCGGGTAATTGGTCGGCATCTTGAATTTGAATTTTTAGCTGACAATGCTGGTTTAGCCAGTACTGATAAGAGGCTCCCAGGGTTTCGGTTTCGCCAGAGTGGTGGCCGGAAAACCCTTATACCCATTCTAATTGTGATGACCGATGATTCGACCACCTAACAAGAACACGAGGCAGGCGTGAATAAAGTCAAGTTTGATCAGGATTTGATCCAGCGTTACGGAGGCCGCGGACCGCGCTATACCTCCTATCCTACCGCTGTGCAATTTCATTCCGGGTTTGGTGAGCAAGACTATCGGCAGGCGGTAGAGCGCACCAATGCCATGCCCATACCCGACCCGCTAAGCATCTATGTCCATATACCGTTCTGCCATTCGCTTTGTTACTACTGTGGTTGCACCAAGATTGTGACGCGTAATCAGGAACGGGCAGAACGTTACCTGGTCCCGTTGTTCCAGGAACTGGAATTGCAGGCAGGCTTGTTTGATATTGATCGCCAGGTGCAGCAATTGCACTTGGGTGGTGGCACGCCCACCTATTTGAGCCCCGAACAAATGGGTCGTCTCATGGAAAAACTGCGCCAGAATTTTACCTTGCGCCTGGATGGCCAGCAGGAGTTTTCCATTGAGATCGATCCGCGTACTGCCAGTCCGGAAGATATCGCCGGCCTGGGAGAGGTAGGTTTCAATCGGGTCAGCCTGGGTGTGCAGGACTTTAATCCGGACGTACAGAAAGCGGTAAACCGCATCCAGAGTGAGGAAGAGACACAGGCCCTGATCACCGCCGCCCGCCAATCGGGTTTCAACTCTGTGTCCCTGGATCTTATCTACGGACTTTCACTGCAGACGGTGGATACTTTTGATCGCACGCTGGATACCGTGCTGGAGATGCGTCCGGACCGCCTGGCCATCTACAGCTATGCGCACTTGCCGCAGATGTTCCGGGCGCAGAAATTGGTCAATGAAGATGAGTTGCCCAGTCCCGAGGTGAAACTCGAGATCCTGCGACGGACCATTGAGCGCCTGACCGGTGCCGGCTATGTCTACATCGGTATGGATCATTTTGCCCT
>JAPHSC010000014.1 GCA_026193125.1 Gammaproteobacteria bacterium | reverse complement strand
CCCGATCGAACGCTGGCAAGTCAGGCGCGATGGAGGCGACTTCGACCAGTTCACCGGTGCAACCATTACACCAAGGGCAGTGGTAAGAGCGGTAAAGAACACCCTGCTATACTTCGACGCACATAAAGACGACTTGTTCTCCCCGCTCACCCAAGAGGTTGAAAACTAGGACCATGAGCACGGCTTACAAGGAAATCAGCCGCGAGGGACTTTGGCGCAACAATGTCGGCCTGGTGCAACTACTGGGCCTCTGCCCCTTGCTGGCAGTCAGCAATAGCCTGGTCAATGGCCTGGGCCTGGGCCTGGCGACCACCATGGTATTGGTGGGCTCCAGCACACTGATCTCCGCGATTCAATCGTGGGTGCCACGAGAGATCCGGATTCCCGTATTTGTATTGATCATCGCGTCTCTGGTCACCGCCGTTGACCTCGCTCTGAATGCCTGGTTTCACCAGTTATACCGCGTGCTGGGTATCTTCATTCCCCTGATCGTTACCAATTGCGCCATCATCGGGCGTGCAGAGGCGTTTGCCTCGCGCAATCCCGTGCCGGCGGCAGCCCTGGACGGTCTCATGATGGGACTGGGCTTTACCGCCGTGCTGGTGGTGCTGGGCGCGTGCCGGGAAATCATTGGCCAGGGTACCTTGCTGGACCAGGCCCACATGCTTTTCGGTCCCGCCGCCCGCGACTGGACCCTGCAAATATGGTCAGGCCGGCATGGTCTGCTGGTGGCCATGTTGCCACCAGGCGCCTTCATCGGTCTGGGGCTGATGATTGCGGCCAAGAATGTTACCGATAGTCACTTCGCCCGGCGGGCTCACAAGATTACCGAGACCTTGCCCCGGGCGATCACCACCGGGTCCTGAGGCGCTATGAAGCAGGCGATATGAATCGAAGCAAGCGCAGCGCAATTTTCAGGCGTCTGCAGGCGGCCAACCCCCAGCCCAGGACCGAGCTCGTCTACAAATCGGAGTTCGAACTGCTGGTCGCTGTCATCCTGTCAGCCCAGGCCACAGACGTAAGCGTAAACAAGGCCACGGCCAAACTCTTTGCCGTGGCCAACACCCCCAAGGCAATACTCGAACTGGGCATTGATGGTTTGAAGCGCTATATCAAGACCATCGGTTTGTTTAACAGCAAGGCGGAGAACATTATCAAGACCTGTGCCATGCTGATCGAACGGCATGGCGGCCAGGTTCCCCGCAACCGGGAGGAATTGGAACAGCTTCCCGGAGTAGGCAGAAAAACAGCCAACGTAATCCTGAATACTGCCTTTGGTCAGCCCACGATTGCAGTGGATACCCATATCTTCCGGGTCAGTAACCGCACCGGCATCGCGCCGGGCAAGACCGTGCTTGAAGTCGAAAAGCGCTTGCTGCGCCTGGTTCCGGATGAATACAAGCAGGACGCGCACCACTGGTTGATCCTGCTCGGACGCTATGTGTGCAAGGCGCGAACACCGGATTGCCCGAATTGCATCATTCGGGAGTTGTGCGAATACAAGAAGAAAACCCCGGCCTGACCCTGCCTGCCAAGCCCGGCGTACTGACCGGGGCACCTGGCCCGAGTAGAATGAGCGGGGATAAAAGTCCAAGGTGACCCGGAATGCTGTTTAGCCCTGATCGAAATAAGCTGCGCCAGACCTATGTCGATGCATGGCGTCGATTTCGGCAGGGCCTGCCGCTGGAACCCCTACAGGGGCAAATCGCCGCAGTGGTGCAGAATCACCCTGAATACCACGCCATCCTGGATGATCCGGAAGCCGTCCTGGGCCAGGATTTCCCGCCGGAACTTGGACAGTCCAATCCTTTCCTGCACATGGGTCTGCATCTTGCCATTAGAGACCAGGTCGCAACGGACCGGCCCCTGGGGATAAGGGAGGCTTACTCGCTCCTGGTCACCGCTTCGGACTCCGAGCATGATGCCGAGCACGTCTTGCTCGAGTGTCTGGCAGAATCCCTGTGGCAAGCCCATCGCCATGACAGCCAGGCGGATGAACAGGCATACCTCGAGTCAATCAAAAGGAAACTGCCTCGACGCCAGGAAACATGAGCGCGCTTGCGGGGCGCCCTCGCCTGTTTCGGCACAGGCGGGCATCGCAGGCACACCAGCGGCGGCAAACCCGGGGGCTCCTACCAATTTAGGGGATGGCCTGGATCAGCTTGGCCACATTGCCCAATGCCGTTCCCAGGTAGGT
>JAPHSC010000164.1 GCA_026193125.1 Gammaproteobacteria bacterium | reverse complement strand
CAGAGCCACGGCGCGGAGGTTATCCATCTTGGTCATAATCGCAGCGTGGCTGACATTGTCAGGGCGGCTGTGCAGGAAGACGCAGACGCCATCGCCTGCAGTTCCTACCAGGGCGGTCACATTGAATACTTCAAGTACATGGTGGACATGCTCAGACAGCTGGACTCCGAGCACATACGCATCATCGTTGGCGGCGGCGGCACCATTTCCCCGGATGAGGCGGCGGAACTGGAGGCCTACGGCGTAGAGCGCATTTACCGGCCCGAGCATGGCATGCAAATGGGCCTGGACGGAATGATAGATGACGTCATCCAGCGGGTACGCGCCTGGCCGCGACCCCAGATCTCTGCGCAACAGCTGAGCACCCGTGATCACAAGGACATTGCCAGCATGATTTCCCTGCTGGAAGAGGCCGTGGACCACCCCGAGCAGGTTCAGGCCCTGCGGGAACTTTGGAAGACGGGCAAGGGCAGGGCGCCGGTGCTGGGTATTACCGGGACCGGGGGCGCCGGCAAGAGCAGCCTGACTGACGAATTGCTGAATCGTTTCCTGCGCCAGTTGCCGGAGATGGAAATCGCGGTGCTGGCGGTGGACCCCACGCGCCGGCGCACCGGTGGCGCCCTGCTGGGTGATCGCATTCGCATGAACAGCCTGTCGGATGACCGGATTTTCATGCGCTCCATCGCCACGCGCCGACAGAACCTGGCTACCAGCGCTGTCCTCAAGGACACGGTGGAGTTACTGCGCAGCGCCGGATTTGACCTGATCATCGTGGAAACTGCCGGCATCGGCCAAAGCGACACCGAGATTGTCGATCACGTTGACCTGTCCATGTACGTAATGACGTCGGACTATGGCGCCGCGAGTCAGCTCGAGAAAATCGACATGCTGGATTTCGCCGACATAGTGGCCTTGAACAAGTTCGAAAAACGCGGCGCCGAGGATGCACTGCGAGACGTACGCAAGCAGTGGAAACGAAATCGCAAGGCCTTCACGCTGCCGGATGAAGAGGTGCCCGTCTATCCCACCATCGCCAGCCAGTTTAATGACAGCGGTGTGAACCGCCTGTTTGTCAGTCTGTGCCAAATGCTGGGCAAGCTGGATACCGGTGCCGCGGAACGCTGGGTTGCCGGAGCGGCGCTGCCGGTGTCGGTCCAGCGCAAGCTCTCGGTGATCCCATCCAATCGCTCACGTTATTTGGCGGAGATAGCCGAATCCGGGCGGAAGGAACGCAAGACCAACGATCAGCTGGCCGAGATAGCCGGCCGGGCCCAGGCCTGTTACCTGGCGCTGCAGATGCTGGAAGATCCGGATCTTCCGACAGCCATGGAGCGATATCCCGTCGCATCGCTTACCCATGCCGACGGGGCGATGGCCGGCTTGCGCCAGCGCTATAACGAAGCCCTGGATAGTCTTGGCGAGGATGCCCTGGGGCGCTTGCGGGCATGGCCGGCGCGCAAGGCGGCAGTGGAATCCGAGACGTATTCCTACAGTGTTCGCGGGCGCGACATCAAGGGTGAGAATTACAGCGAAACCCTGTCTCACCAGAAAATACCGAAAATCGCTGCGCCCCAGCTTGCGGGCTGGGCCGATCAGCTCAAATTCCTGCTAAATGAGAACCTGTCCGGCTCTTACCCCTATACCGCGGGTGTGTACCCCTACCGGCGTGAGGCCGAGGATCCCATCCGTATGTTTGCCGGCGAGGGCACGCCGGAGCGCACCAACCGGCGCTTCCATTACCTGGCGCTGGGCAACCCTGCCACCCGTCTGTCCACGGCCTTTGATTCCACGACCTTGTACGGCGAGGATCCTGACGAGCGTCCGGATATCTATGGCCGCATAGGCAACTCGGGCGTATCGATTGCCACCCTGGACGATATGAAGAAGCTCTATTCGGGCTTTGACCTGTGCTCTTCCACGACCTCGGTTTCCATGACCATTAATGGTCCCGCACCCATCATCCTGGCGATGTTCATGAACACGGCGGTGGACCAGCAGGTGGAAAAACACCTGAAGGCGCATGGCCAGTGGGAGCAAGCGGAGCAGAAGATAAATGAATTGTATCGCGATAAGCCGCGTCCCCGGTACGCCGGGGAATTGCCCGAGGGTAGCGACGGATTCGGGCTGGGCACGCTGGGTGTGAGTGGTGACCAGCTGGTAGACGCAAAGACCTACCAGCGTCTGCGCAGCCATGCGCTGGCCCAGGTTCGGGGTACCGTGCAGGCCGACATTCTCAAGGAAGACCAGGCGCAGAATACCTGTATTTTTTCCACCGAATTTGCACTGCGCATGATGGGCGACGTACAGGCGTTTTTTATCGATCATTCAATACGCAACTTTTACTCGGTCTCCATCAGCGGGTACCACATCGCCGAGGCGGGAGCCAACCCGATTTCGCAATTGGCATTCACCCTGGCCAACGGATTTACCATCGTTGAGTACTACCTGAGCCGGGGTATGAATATTGATGATTTCGCACCCAACCTGAGTTTCTTTTTCTCCAACGGCATGGATCCGGAATACGCAGTTATTGGTCGCGTTGCCCGTCGCATCTGGGCCAGGGCGATGAAGCGAATTTACGCTGCCGGTCCGCGCAGCCAGATGCTGAAGTATCACATCCAGACCTCGGGTCGCAGCTTGCATGCGCAGGAAATCCAGTTCAACGATATTCGCACGACCTTACAGGCGATGTATGCCTTGTTCGACAATTGCAACAGCCTGCATACCAATGCCTATGACGAGGCCCTGACCACACCGACCGAAGAGTCGGTACGCCGGGCGGTGGCGATCCAGATGATCATCAATAAGGAACTGGGTCTGAACAAGAACCAGAATCCCTGGCAGGGCTCTTTCGCGCTGGAATATCTTACCGACATGGTGGAAGAGGCCGTCTACAAGGAATTTGAAAGCATCTCCGAGCGCGGGGGCGTGCTGGGCGCGATGGAAAGCATGTACCAGCGCGGCAAGATCCAGGAAGAAAGCCTGTACTACGAGCACCTCAAGCACAGCGGCGAACTTCCCCTGGTGGGCGTCAACACTTTCCTGGCAGATGCGGCACAGGCGAATGCCGATGTCGGTCAGACCGAGCTAATTCGCTCCAGCGATGAGGAAAAGCATGCCCAGGTCACCAATGTGCGAAGCTTCCAGGAACGTTATGCAGACCGCTCTGAGGCGGCGCTGTCGGCCTTGTCCGCGGCAGCCCAGGCGGGTGAAAACACCTTCGAGATGCTGATGGATGCGGTGAAAACCTGTTCGCTGGGTACCATCACCCATGCCCTCTACCAGGTGGGTGGCCAGTACCGCCGGAATATGTAAGGGAGCCTCTGATTCACTCGTGAACTCGCAGCTTGCGGCTAAAGGCTCCAGCTTCGGTGTTGCCAAGCGTCGCCGTAGGGTGCGTTCTACGCACCATGGCGGACGGTGCACGGAGTACACCCTGCGCGTCTACGTTGCTCACAATCTACTTCGTCCAGAGCAAATCAGAGGCTCCCAAGGGGCCCCATTGCGAAGACTGGGTCTTGCTCAGTCCTGGCCTTACAGCCTGGCGGTGGTCTCGGGGGCCAGGTCTGGCTCACCCAGCTCTCGCAGCATCTCGGCGCGCGTAGCCGCCAGCAGTTCCAGGGTCGGATTGGCGGCCAGCTGATTGGCCTTCAGTGGCAGCTGAATGATGACCTCCAGCTTGCCCGGACGAGGCAGCCAGCTGCCACTGGGCAGTATGTGCCTGGCGCCACGAATCACCATGGGAACCACCGGGAAATCCGCCCTGACGGCGGTGGAAAATGCACCCATGCGAAAGCGCATCAAGCCCGGATCACGCTGGAATGTGCCTTCTGCAAAAAAAGCCAGGGCCTGCCCATCCTTGGCCGAGTTCAATATTCGGCGAGCATCAGCCGCGCTCCTTTTGCGGTCTGAACGCTCGACAAAATGCGATCCCACCCGTCGAAGCAGGAGGTGAGCGCCTGGAATCTTCCGGATTTCCTGCTTGATGACGAAGCTGAATATGGGCGGCAGTGCTGCCGCAATCAGCGGTCCGTCAAGATAACTCGCGTGGTTGGCCACGATCACACAGGGCCCTTTGGGCAGCCGGTCCAGGTGGCGGACTTCCAGCGGAATGCCTGCCAGCCACAGTATCAAACGAGAAACCCGGTGAACTATGCCTCTGCAGATCCTGTGGGAGGGAATAAGCGCGACGGCCACGACCACTGCCAATGCCAGCAAGGAAAACACCAGCAACGCGTATATGCCCCAGAGAAAATGTAAACAACGTCTAAGGAAAATCATAGTTGATCGTCTTTCAAGGTGTGGCGAGCATTGCCAATTCTGTCCTCCAACGCAAGTTCCGCCCGCGTTTGGCTGCAAAAAGACCCGTGTGCACGCCCCGAATCTTCTCGTCTTTTGTGACTTGTTCCACAGTTATGTTAATGCAACAAGCGTTATGTGATGCTCATCACGCCTTGTCGCTGAACACCATCCCATACTTCGTCGCACAGTCAATAACGGCGGGATATGCGGGTTACCCGCACTGCCCTGGACAGGTCCCGGTCAATTTCGCGGTCGCTATCGACTCTGAAGATTAGGACCCTTTACGGGTGTAATCGCTAAGGATTTGCAATAATGACCAGTAATTCAGCGCAGTTACGCAATGCTTCCCCGGTTCTGGAACCGGCTATGGAGGTAACTATAGACACCTTTCTCGATGCTATATGGATGGAGCGCGGGCTCTCAGCCAATACGCTTTCGGCCTACAAGGCTGACTTGAAGGCGCTGTCGCTGTGGCTCGACAAGAGAGGTCTGACCCTGCAAGAGGCTACCCGTGCCGACTTGCTCGCTTACATAGCCCACCGGGTTGAGACCGGTGGCCGTCCCCGATCTACCGCCAGGCAACTATCCAGTCTTCGCCGGTTCTATCGCTACCTGGTGCGTGAACGCATTATCAGCGAGGATCCGACCTCCCAGATCGAAATGCCCAAGATAGGTCGTTCCTTACCCAAGTCCCTGACCGAGGCCCAGGTGGAAGCCCTGTTGTCGGCCCCGGATACCACCGACCCGCTTGGACACCGTGACAGGACCATGCTGGAGGTGCTGTACGCAGCGGGACTGCGCGTATCTGAGTTAATAAATTTACGCATCAGCCAGATCAATCT
>JAPHSC010000336.1 GCA_026193125.1 Gammaproteobacteria bacterium | reverse complement strand
GCAAGAAGACTTAACGAGAGACCCAGAGAAACGTTAAACTTCTATTCACCGGCAGAGAAATTTAATGAATGTGTTGCATCGACCGGTTGAAATCGCAGTCGGAAGCAGACGCCTAGAGTGACTAGAGAGAGTCTAAGTCAGTGTCGGCTTTCGGCCAGGAACGGATGTTCTTACTTTCGACAAATCTCACTGCTCTTTTAGAAAATCAACCTCGGCTTGATCCAACTTGAGTCGGGCTACCGCAATTCGTTGGTAGAGCGACTGCATCTTGTCCGTATCTCCCTCTTTGGTGGCTTTCAAAAGGTCACCTTCAAGCTCCGCGACAGCAATTCGCTTGTAGTAAAGCAGTGACTCCTTGAGATGCGCGAGAACGATCTTCGCGGTCAAGATTGGGTGATTGTTGGTAATGTTGGCATCCGGAAATCGCGTACCGTGCTCGAGTTCAACCTGCAGGCCTTCGCGAAAATCGCCTATGCCGATCTCTAGCGTCTCGCCACCAACCTCGTCAAGAATCACACGTGCTTCTTCGTTAGACACTTCAAATGCCTTGAGACTACTCCAGTTTCTTATGCGCAGATTGTTGCAGGCACTACCTACTACTTCCTTGGTCACAAAATTTGTAGACATCATGGTGCTGACTCCATTCAGACCTCCTAATTAGCATATATACAACACGCTTGATCAGTAGTTCGATATTGGAGAATGTACTTACGGCTACATTCCGTCAGCTATGGGCCGGAAGTAGACGCCAGGGCGGGCTGCAAGTGGCCTGGATCAGTGACTGCTTTTGGCCAGCGCGAGTGGTCACATTCCACAGGTCATTATCTTAGCGGGTCGTGTTATCATCGCACTGCCGCAGGAGCAGCCCCGACGGGCTGCTTCGGATTATCAAACCCAGACCAGGAGCCGATTCAATGTCCACTCGTCTTGACCTGTCCAAGCTCAGCCTAATGGACGCCCTCGACCTCGCTTCTTTCATTGAGGAGGAGGCGTACCAACGCTACAAAATGTTCGCCGCCCAGCTTGGCCGCACCGGCGGCTATGATGCCGGATCGTTCTTCGCCACTATGGCCGACAACGAAGCCAAGCACGGAACTGAGCTGCATGCACGGCGCAAGGCAATGTTTGGTGATACCCCCGCGAAGCTGACGCTGGATGACCTCTTCGATGTCGAGGCGCCGGAAATGGGGGCGATACGCCGCGGCATGTCCACCGTTCGAGCATTTGAACTCGGACTCGAGGCTGAGAAGAAGGCCTACGATTTCTATGACGGGGCCTTGCCCGGCATAACCGATCCCGAGGTCCGGAAATTGTTCACCGAGCTTCGAGACGAGGAGACCGAGCACGTCGAGATGCTGCGAGAGGCAATGGCCAAACTACCGCCGAGCGCTCACGAAGATGTCGATTTCGACCTTGACGAGGCCCCTTCTCTTTAGAGAGCAGGTTGCGATTCGCTGGGCCTGCCCAATGGCAATCCGGTGCCGGTGTTAGCTATTTGCCTTATTGAGGCAGATGCCGGTGTGAATAGGGCAATAAGCTAACACCGGCACCATTCGTTTGTGGTCGGGCCTAGGGCGTGGAGTCGGGCGTGCAGGCCGGTATGATCCCGGTTGCCATGTTGGCCGCGGCACGGAGCACGGCTTGGGTTTCTTCTGGTACACGGCGGATTTTGACGTAAGGCAGCCCGGCGGGAGATTCGCCGGTAATAGAGCTGTACAGTACATAGGCCGTCAGTAATGCACCTCGACGATTTGCATGGTTGCCATCACGGTCATACAGTGCGATGTCCGGATGCGCATCGCGCATGATTTGCCACGCGAGGCCGACAGGCGCAACAGGGGCGGACTCACGGGACGATATTTCAAGGTGCAGGCAGTGAATACGCAAGGCTTCTTCGGGATGTTCGCGTCGAGCCCACTCCGGAAACAGGATCGGTTGAGCACCACGATCACGTATTCTGCGAATCCACTTCTCGGCCGCATCGGTCGGATAGGAATACTTACCGGTCGTTGAATATTTTTGGGCTTGCAGAACCACGTGTGTCCAATTTCGGGAATCCAGTGCTTTTTGCGTAGTGTTGTCATCGAGCCGCTCCGCAAGGAAGGCCCAATGGCCAAGCGCCTTGACCTCTGCGACGGTGTTGGTGTCGCCGGCTTCCAGAATCGCTTCCAGCATGACCGGCAGGCCTGCCCGGGAACTGTGGCTGTTGCCGATGAGTAGCACGCTGTACCGATGGATCTCGTCAACGGGTTCGGCCGCCGCAGAGGAGATGAGCAACGCGGCTGCGAGACAGGCCGCGACTACCGGCAGCGCGCTGTGCCAATTTGTTTTTGCCAGGAACAACATCATTGCATGCCCTTGGGATTTCCGAATTCCGTCGATGCTGGGATGAATTGCCGACCAACAACAGAATAGAAATGTATGCACCGGGTTGCAAGAAGACTAACGGACAAGCAAAAACATGTTTTGATCGGATCCGCTTTCGGCCACAAGCGACCATCCCCTCAACCGGTGCAAGGGTCATCTGTAGGCGAACGACGCGTGGGCCGTACCAATTCGGCGGCGCCCTGCTTGT
>JAPHSC010000205.1 GCA_026193125.1 Gammaproteobacteria bacterium | reverse complement strand
TGGCAACCTCGACCTTGTGCGTGGCACCCACCACGCCCACTACTCGACAGCCCCGCATGGCGCCTAACTGAACCAGGGCACTGCCCACGCCGCCCGCGGCCGAATGGATGAGCACTGCGTCGCCCGCGCCGGGACGGGCCTGCTCGCACAGGGCGAACCAGGCCGTGAGAAACACGGTCGGGAATCCGGCAGCCTGGGATTCGCTGATGCCCTCGGGAATCGCAAATACGCGCTCCGCCGGTAAGACCAGCTTGCTGGAGTATCCGTCAAACAGGGTCAGCGCCATCACCGATTGGCCGGGGGCAAAGTCGGTCACGCCGGTACCTACTTCGACGACCTTGCCGGCAGCTTCAAAACCCGGCGTGATGGGATAGCCCTTGAGTTCCTTGGCCGAGGCGTACAGACCCATGCGAATGATGCAGTCGGCGTAATTCACACCGATGGCGCTGACGTCGATCAATACTTCCCCGGGCCCCGGGCGCGGGTCGGGATGGGTCTCGATTTTCAAGCGCCCGTAACTGCCGGGTTTGTGTATGACTATTTTTTTCATGTATGGAGCATACCGGAGAGTGGAAGTTGTGTGGACAAACGCTATGGGGACAGCAACCCTAACTGCCGGGGTTGGAGTTAGCGAGAGCAACAGTTGTGGGGACAGCAACCCTAACCCCCAGGGTTAGGGTTGCTGTCCCCATGAGATAGGGTTGCTGTCCCCATGACTTGGTGGGGGAGTATCATGGTGGCTCATGAGTAAGATCGATGGATAGCAGCGGCTTGCGGGAATTTTTGTCTACCCTGGGTGTGGTCAGGCCGCGCCAGGGTTTGTTCGAGGGCTGGCTGCTGTGGCTGCTGGGCGTGGGCTGTTTGGCTGGTCTCTGGATCGGGTGGTTATCGGGTGATGGAATGGTGGCCGCGCCATACGCCGGGCCGTGGTTCTGGCTGTCGGTAATGGTCTATTACCCGATACTTGAGGAACTGCTGTTCCGGGGTGCCCTGCAGGGCAGTCTGTGGCGCTGGGGCTGCTGGTCACGGCATGAGTGGCTGCGTATCAGCGGCGCCAATCTGATCGCCTCCCTGGCCTTCGTGTGCGTGCATCTGCTGCACCAGGCACCCGCCTGGGCGCTGGCCGTGCTGGCACCATCCCTGGCTTTCGGTTACTTTCGCGACCGTTCCCGATCCATTCTTTACCCGATCATGATGCATGCAATCTGGAACGGATCCTTCTTTCTGGGTCGGGTTTTGTCGGTAAATGCTTCGTGAGCCGAAATAGCGCGGGACAATCCCCGATATTGCATCGTGCATTCTAGGCACTAATCCGAATCGATTTTTATCCTTAAGAGAGTTCTAATAAGTCTAACGATTGCGAGGCTGGCACAAGGGGATCGAGGTGCTGGAGCCGCGGGTCGGGGCAAAGATGCCTGGACGTTGGTCAATCTGACTGACAGGTTATTCGCAGCCCCCTAGGGCCCTTCCTGAAATCAAATTCCTTGATCTTCGTCGTCCCGCCTGCCGCGCACGAGATGAGTATGGGCGTGGGTGTATGCGCTCGTGATAACGGTCCCGTGGGGACCACCAGGCTGATAGGGAACGTCAGCCGTCAAAAGTCAGACATTGGCGTTCGCCAGCAGTCAACAGGTGCTTCTTGCACGTGACCGGGGTCGGGTTACCGGCCATGGGAATAACGCAAGGAGACGCTTCCATGAGATCAAGAACCTTCCTGCTTTCCTTTGTGGTGGCCAGCGCATTATTGCTTATGGCCATGGTTCCATTCGTCCTGGATTTTTCAAATCCGATTGAGATATCCAGCCAAACCCCTGACTATCAAATGGCCGCAAAGCCCAAGTTGATGGGTATGTCCAGCGGCAGACTGATAGCGGTTTACAACGACGCGGTGGAGAATGATCCCTCGCGTTATGTCTACGACACCAAGGGTGACGAGCTGCGTCCGGCCCGGGATGTGTTTGCGCGTTATTGCGAGAGCAAGACCACAGACTGTTCGCTGGCCGAGAACTGGACTGCTCCGGTCAACCTGTCCAATACCGCCCTTCTCAGTAGCATGGACGCGGACTGGGATGGGGATCTGGATGCGGATACCACGCGCAAGCCCTATATGGGTGATTCGGAGAAGGCCAATGTGTTCAACGCCGGCAACCGTGCGGTGGTCACCTGGCTGGATGCCTATTGCCCGGATGGCGATCCGGTGGCGCAAGGTATGCAGGCGACGCTACAGCGTAGTGTGACCTACCAGGAGCGGCATGACCGCGAAGTGCCGTTCAAGTGTCTGTGGGCTGCCTGGTCGGCCAATGGCGGTAT
>JAPHSC010000425.1 GCA_026193125.1 Gammaproteobacteria bacterium | reverse complement strand
ATGAGACTTACCAGGTGTCACACGAGACCATCTATCGCACGCTCTTTATCCAGGCCCGTGGGGCCTTGAAGAAAGAGCTGTTGCAGCACTTGCGACGCAGCGACCGGTTGAATCCGCAGGCGAAAGCAGGCCTTTGGCGGATGATGCTAACAGGCGGGCTCTTGCTCGCGTGAACCGGGTCCCAGAGGCCGGTCCTGTGGATCTGCAGCCAGGGTGCGGCACCAGCGCCGCCCGAGGCATCTGGTGCCTGGTTTGGCCATCACCGCACTGATTCGCTTAGAGGCATTTTAGCCAGTTCAGAGCCACGCGCGATGTCGAAGCTGGCAAGAGTCCATGACCAGCCATAGCCGAATGGTCAGTGCCGCTATAAGTCGATGAAAAATAGGAAAAATGTTGGGCCCACAAGCATTCACCGGGGGCGCCCAGCCACGGAGACCAATCGATTATAAGTCGGCTGGCTTCAAGGCCGAGCATTCCCAACCACCCAATAAAAAAGGGCTGCATCTCTGCAACCCTTTGATATTACTACTTAATATGGCTCCGCCTGCTGGGCTCGATTGTCGCTGCCAAGGACTGCATTGTGTAGGCTCAGCCCATGCCTCTAAGTTAACTTGGCAGTACCTTTGTGCAGCTGTGAGGCTCCCGAGTTGGGAGCCTTGACTGAATCAGACTCGGGTTCGCCGCTGAGTGAGAGAGCCTGAAGCGAATCCAGCAAGTATTAGTCCAAGCAACACAAGCATCCAGGTGGAGAGCGCAGGCACGGGTTGCGCTGGGACTGCTGGAATCGCCGCACTCGTCCAGGTCACCGATATAAACAGATCCGGGTTAAATGACGCCTGGAATCGCACGGCCTGGGCCACTGAGCTCGCCACGGTGAACACCGCTTCGCCGCTGGCATTGGTCGTGGTAGGACTTCTCAGGATGCTTACCGCCGATGCATCTACCGAAGCGCTGTCAACCACCAGGCTAACCGGCAGCCCTGACACGGGATTACCCCCCGTGTCGCGTACCACCACTGTCAGACTGGTTGATCCGCCTGCCGTAACAGAAGAAGCTCCAACGCTTATGGAGGAAAGCGTCGCAGACACATCCCGGCTACAGCTTACTGAGACATTGGTCACGGCGGCACCCGCAAGGGTTCCCGTTCCCTCGGGGCTCACTGTGCAGGTTTGCCCGGGCGGTTGGGTTGCCACTGTAACTGCATAGGCCACTCCGTCCGCCAGGGGTGAGAAGACAAACGTGCCATCGGCAGTTACCGTTCTGTTGTCAGCGCCGTTGTTCTGTAAGGTGACGCTGGCGCCGGCAATCAGCCCTGTGACGCTGCCACCAACGCTATAGCTGTTTGGCGTGCAGACCACTGAAATGTTAGTTACGTCCGTATCAGGGGTCGTGCCGGTGCCTTGGCTCACCTTGCAGGTCTCGGTAACGGCGCCTGCTGGCTGGTTTAAAACCTTGACGTCGTAGGGGTCGCCAAAATCGATCGGCGTGGTAAAAGCGAAAGCCCCATCCGCCGAAAGCGTCAGGTCATCACCGGCATTGTTCTGCAGCACAACGGTTTCGCCCGCCGCTAATCCGCTCAACAGGCCGCCGATATTGTATTGATTATCAACACATGACACCGCGACATTGGTCACCGCGGAACCCGCAAGCTTGCCACTGCCGTTGGCGACCGAACAGGTTTGACCCACTGGCTGGCTGCTGACCGCGACGACGTAATCGCTGCCATCCGCCAACGGCGAGAAGGCAAAGGGGCCATTACCCGTACGCGTTTGCGCGTCGGCGCCATTGAGCGTCACGGTCACACTGCCACCGCTGGCCAGGCCCGTGATCGTACCTTCAATCGGGAAGGTATCCACGACGCAGGTGACACTTACGTTACTGATGTTAAAGGTATCAATCGTGCCGCTGCCGTTAGTCACCGTGCATTGCTCGCTGGGTGAGGATGGCAGAGTCTTCACTCGAACAAGGTAATCATCTCCAATGACCAGGCTGGCTGCCGCTGGAAATGTAAATGCACCGTCTGCTGAGAGGGTCAGGTTGCCAAACGCTACGGTATTACGCAGTAGCTCCAGCTCCACACTGTCTCCAGCCGCAAGGCCACTGAGCAGGCCTCCAACGGTGTAGGGGATGTTGGTACAAGTGACTGCAACATTGGTCACATCGGCACCCGAGAGAGTGCCGCCGGCATTACCTACTGTACAAGTCTGTCCAAAAGGGTCGAAAGAAACCGTGACAATGTAGGGGCTGCCATCGCCGATCGGGCTGAAGTTAAACGTGCCGTCTTGAAAGACGCTTATCGTATCAGCCCCATTAACCTGCAGTGAGACTGCGTCTGATCCCAGGCCAGAAACCGATCCACCCACTGTGAAACTATTGGGAGTACAGACGACATTGACGTTGGTCACGCTAACGGTGGAGGCGCTCCCGCTACCATTCGTCACCAAACAGGTTTCGCTGACGGAGCCACCAGGCTGAGTCAGCACAGTGACATTATATGGGTCAGAGGCGGGAACAGGGGTAGAGAATGTAAAAGCGCCATTAGCAACGACTGTTAAATTGTCACCCCCGTTATTCTGTAAAACGACGGACTCTCCGGCGACTAATCCCGATACCTGCCCGCCTACCGTGTAGGGCCTGCTGACACAGCTCACCTGTATATTGGTGATGTCTGCGCTTTGCATCGTCCCGCTGCCATTGACCACTGTGCAGGTCTGCCCCATGGGCTCGGCCAGAACACTTACGGAGTAGGCTTCACCGTATACAGCCTTCGCAGTAAACGTGAAAGGCCCGGTACCACCGGTCGGTACATTGGTGCCATTACCTAAGACCAGGATTTCCCCGCTATTGAGTTGCAGTGCGACTGTCGATGCAAGCCCCGTGATAGTGCCGCCAATGGTGTTGCCTGGAACGTCAAATGTGAAAACCTCGCTACCCACACCCACCCCGAAGCTTATCCCGAAGATGCCTGCTTTGAGCTTGAGGTCGGCGAGCGTGCCTGCGAACTGAGACTCTCCGCTAATAGTGGTCCCTGACACATAACCGTTGGGGAGAGGGTTGGGGAGACCAAACCTAATGTCGGTTGCGCTTGTGACCGAGAAGCCAAACGTATCGCCGGTGCTAGAGCTAGCGCTGGCGAAGGCGGACCCAGAAAAGGGCAGGACCCGCGATTTGATCGGAGCATCATAAACTACTGCACCGCGTGCTCCTCCAGTGCCGAGCTCGATACTGACGGTGGAGGGCAATGTACTGATAACAAATCCGCCGGCATCGGGGACGGTGCCGACAGAACTCAAAGCACCAAGATTGATAGCACCGTTGTGCTTCACGCTAACAGTGGTGGGGTTGAGTTGCTCAAAGGTGATATTGATAGCAGCATTGGCAGCCGAACTCCCTAAGGCCAGTGCGATGGTGACCAACACCCAGCGTGGCGAGAAGCCCATGTTTGATTGTTTTGTTATTTTTCCAAGGATTTTATTGAGCATTAACTATACCTATATTTATTTTATGTCAGGGCAAATGTGAGGTGGTTCGCTGCAATGTCTGAGCGTATAAGAAGTATTATGACCTTTCCCCCTAGAAGTTAACACTCCCAGAGCGAGTTTTCTTAAACTGTGAGGGGTCCCCATTTCCTGTACCAGTCGGTCAGTGATTTTCTGGCCTCTT
>JAPHSC010000273.1 GCA_026193125.1 Gammaproteobacteria bacterium | reverse complement strand
GTGGACGTCAGCAGTGGTGTCGAATCGGCGCCGGCGGTAAAAGACCCACAACGAATTCGTGAATTTATTGCTGCGGTTCGCGCGGCCGAGAGAAAAATGGAGTGAATGATGCCTGTTGAGCTAATAGAGACCCCGCAGAACGAGGACCTGTTGCGACGCCTGATAGACGGGAGCCTGCCAGATCAGTTTGGCCGTTATGGCATGTTTGGAGGACGCTTTGTTCCCGAGACCCTGGTGCCGGCCCTTGAACGCCTGGAACAGGGTATGCGCGAGCACATGGATACCGAGGATTTCCGGGAAGAATTGCGTGGCCAGTTGCACAACTGGGTAGGTCGCCCGACACCGCTTAGTCCGGCGCCCCGCCTGGGTGATGCCTGGGGAGCCGAGGTGTGGTTGAAGCGTGAGGATCTTGCCCACACCGGTGCCCACAAGATCAATAACTCTATCGGCCAGGCCTTGTTGGCCAAGCGCCTGGGGGTAAAGCGCATCGTCGCCGAAACCGGCGCCGGTCAGCATGGTGTGGCGTCGGCGGCGGCTTGCGCCCGCCTGGGGCTGCCCTGCAGGGTGTATATGGGTGAAATCGATATCGAGCGCCAGGCTCCCAACGTGGACCGCATGCGTCGGCTGGGTACCGAGGTATTCACAGTGACTACCGGTGACCGGACCCTCAGGGCGGCGATCGACGAGGCCATACGGGACTGGGTATCGGATCCGAAGGATACGTATTACCTGCTGGGGTCGGCCATCGGGCCCCATCCCTACCCCTTGCTGGTCCAGCGACTGCAGGCGGTGATCGGTGAGGAAGCCAGGGCCCAGATGCTGGCCGTTACCGGAGAATTGCCTGATATCGCGGTGGCTTGTGTCGGCGGTGGGTCAAATGCCATCGGGCTGTTCCATCCATTGCTGGGAGATCGCAGTATCCAGCTGCTCGGGATTGAGGCCGGCGGCAGGGGCAATGCCCTGGGCGAGCATTCTGCCACCCTGTCCCACGGCACCCCGGGTGTTTTGCATGGCAATTATTCGATGTTGTTGCAGGATGCAAATGGCCAGGTACAGGAAACGCACTCCGTGTCAGCGGGGCTGGACTATCCAGGGGTAGGACCTGAGCACGCCTTGCTCAAGACCATCGGACGCGTGCAGTACGGGGTTATCGGTGACGACGAGGCCTTGGATGCCCTGAACGAGTGCTGCCGTCTGGAGGGTATTCTGCCGGCCCTGGAAAGCGCGCATGCCCTGGCCGGCGCCCGTCGCTGGGCCCGCGAGAACCCGGGCAAGCGCATCCTGATCGGGATGTCCGGACGCGGAGACAAAGACATGCCTACCCTGCGCACGCTACCGATTTAGGAGTTATCCACCAATGTTACCCCACGAAAAGATCTCCCAGACCCTGCGCGATGCCCGCGTCGGCGGTCGTGTACCCATGGTGGCATTCATCACTGCCGGGTTCCCCCGGGCGGACATGTTCCAGGAACATCTCAGGGAGGTATGCCGTCACAGCGACGTGGTCGAACTGGGTGTGCCGTTCTCGGACCCGATGGCGGATGGCGTGACCATACAACGCGCCAGTCACAAGGCCCTGGAATCCGGCGTTTCCGTGCGCTGGATATTGGAACAGCTCGAGCAAATGAGCCCTCCCCCGGAGGCGCCTATTTTGCTGATGAGTTACCTGAATCCGCTGCTGGCCTATGGTCTGGACGCCCTGGCAGAGCGCGCCCGCAAGGCTGGTGTTTGTGGTTTCATCGTGCCCGATCTGCCGCTGGAGGAGTCTGGCCCGATGCTCCAGAGCATCACCAGTCAGGGGCTGGCGCTGGTTCAACTGGTCAGTCCTGTCACACCGCCGGAGCGAATCGGGAAATTATGCGCGGCCAGCACCGGCTTTGTGTATGCAGTGACGGTAACCGGGATAACCGGGGGTGCGGCGGCCGCGGCAGAGAATATGCTGGACTACCTGGATACGGTACGCGCAAGCGCAAGCATTCCGGTTTGTGCAGGCTTTGGCATACGCTCGGCCGAACAGGTGAGCCGCCTGTCGCCCCATGTAGACGGAGTAATAGTGGGTTCCGCCCTGGTGGAAGTGATGGAAAAGGGCGGCTCTATTGGTGAATTTCTGGACAGCTTGCAGCCAGCCTGAACACGGAAGACGGCAGCCTGATTGAGGGACGAGTTGAAAAAAGTCTATACGACGGATTCCCTGGTGACCATTCACCATTTGAGGAATTTGCTGGAACTGGAGGGAATTCACTGCATCGTCAAGAATGAGCAGATGTACACGCTCAGGGCGGAGGTCCCTTTCACCGAAGTCTGGCCCCAGCTATGGGTCAGTCGTGAGGCTGACGTGGCTCGTGCCAGGCAAGTGGTGGCGGAGCACCTTAAGGGCCCGGCGCCAGATTTACCCCAGTGGGTCTGCCCTCGCTGCGCCGAGTCGCTGGACGGGCAATTTACCGCCTGTTGGCACTGTGGCGAGGAGCGGCCAGCCGACGGCTAGGCAGCTGGTGGGCGGCCCAGTAACAGGGCTACTGCGCCAGCACCGCCGATGGTCCAGCCCAGCCACTCAGGCTTTACTTCCATGCCGATCAACAGGGCGCCCGCGATCAGTGTCGCGCCGGCCGCCATGGCCAGGTAACGATAGCGGGCCGCGGCCGCGACTTCCTTGCGCAATGCATTGATTGCCGGGTCCCTTACGGTAAAACTCAGACGGCCTTCAGCGGCCTGTTGCACCAGGGTCTGCACCAACTGGGGTACATCCTGCAGGGTCTCGTTAAGGTCAGGCAGTTGCTGGCGCAGTCTGGCCAACACATTGGCGCCGCTGAGTCGGTCCTTCATCCATTCTTCCAGTATCGGCTTGCCTGTCTCCCACAAGTCCAGCTGCGGGTACAGGTGCCTGCCCAGCCCCTCGATGTGCAACAGGGTTTTTTGCAGCAGAATCAATTGCGGTTGCACTTCCATGTTAAAGCGACGCGCAGTCTGGAACAGACGCACCAGAAGCTGGCCAAACGAGATCTCCGCCAGCGGTTTTGCAAAAATCGGCTCGCATACCGTCCTGAATGCTGACTCAAGTTCGTCCAGGCGCGTCTCCGCTGGCACCCAGCCCGAGTCGAGGTGCAACTTCGCGACGCGGTAGTAATCACGGTTGAAGAAGGCAAGGAAATTCTCGGCCAGGTAATACTGGTCGCGAGTATTCAGCGTGCCGACAATACCGAAGTCTACGGCGATATAGCGTGGGTAGTCGGGATTGGTCACGTCGACAAAAATATTGCCCGGGTGCATGTCGGCGTGAAAGAAGTTATGCCTGAACACCTGGGTGAAAAACAGGTACACACCATAGTCGGCCAGTCTTTTCAGGTTGGCGTTGTGCTTCTGCAGGCTATCCATATCGGCAATCGGGACGCCGTGTATACGCTCCATGACCAGCACGTTCTTGCGGCAATAGTCCCAGTGAACCTCGGGCACATATAACTTGGTGGAGCCCTCGAAGTTTCGTCGTAACTGGGCCGCGTTAGCCGCCTCCCTGAGCAGGTCCAGTTCGTCCAGGGTCGTCTTCTCGTATTCGGCAATCACTTCCACCGGATGCAGCCGCTTGCCTTCTGACCAGAATCTCTCAGCCAGGCCGGCCATGGCATAAAGCACGGCGATATCACTCTCGATACGCTTTTTCACGTTCGGGCGCAGGACCTTGACGATGACACTGTTGCCGTCTTTCAGGATGGCGGTATGCACCTGGGCGATGGAAGCCGCGGCCAGCGGCTCGGTGTCGAAGCTTGCAAAAACCTCGGTTACCGCTTTGCCATAAGCGCCTTCGATGATGGCCCTGGCCTGTTCAGAGGGAAATGGTGGAACCTTGTCCTGCAGTTGAGCCAGTTCCATGGCCACGTCTTTGGGGAGCAGATCCGGCCGGGTAGACAGGGACTGGCCGAACTTTACAAAGATTGGGCCCAATTCGATCAGCGCCATGCGCAGGCGCACGCCGAGGGATTCGTCATGCGAATTGCGACGCCACCAGCCGGGAGAAAAATAACGCAAGGGGCGGAAAAGATGCGTGGCCGTGACTATCTCGTCCAAACCATAGCGCAGCAGTACACGCTGGATGGTCAGCAGGCGCAGGATGGTCGAGGGTCTTAACACGATCAGGTATCCCGCCCGGCATGCAGATTCCGCTCAAGTCGATCGAGCCTGGCTGCCGCACGTTCCACGCCATCGCGTACATCATCCACCCCGGCGCAATATTCCCGCGCCTCTGCCGGTGCAACCAGGTCCCTGCTTTCTTCTTGCAGATATTCGGCCGTATTGCGTTGCATGCTTTCGCCGGCCTGCTGTCCCCAGCCAAACAGGCTGCGGGCAAAATTGCCGACCTGGTGTGCCGCTACATCACCTATCAGTCGGGACAGTTCCTCTTCCCAGTCGGGGTGGGCATGTTGTAACAGGGCCTGGATGGCCTCGGCCAGTTCAGGCTCGCCGAGCAGGTCCACCTCGCCTGAGCGCAACGCCAGGCTGGCATCGTCCCCGGTCAAACGGGCCAGCGCGAACAGGCCCCCGGTGAGAATGACGTCGGGATCCGCCGTAGCGGTAAAACGCAGTTCGGCGCCACTGTCGTTGAACTGCATGTACAGGGCCAGCGGGCTGCCCTTGAGGGAGACAGCCAGCACTTTGCCTGCCAGTTGCGGGAGCAGATCCCTGGCCGGCGTGGACGCCTGGATATTGCGGTTGAGCAGTGCTTGCAGCGGTGCGAGCAGGGCATCGGGCAAACTGGGGATGCGCTGGGGCATCAGAATTTGTAACCCCTGTGCAGAGCCACGATGCCACCGGTGAGGTTGTGATAGCGAGTGCGCTCAAAACCTGCGTCATTCATCATCCGCAGCAGGGTTTCCTGATCCGGATGTTTGCGTATCGATTCGGCCAGGTAGCGGTAGCTATCCGGGTCATTGGCCACCAACTTACCCATGAAAGGCAGCACCTTGAACGAATACAGGTCGTAGAAAGGGGACAGTGCAGCGACTGGCCTGGAAAACTCCAGGACCATTAACTGCCCGCCCGGGCGCAGGGCACGAAACATGGACGCCAGGGCCTTTTCCTTGTGCGTGACGTTGCGCAGGCCAAAACCTATGGTGATGCAGTCGAAACTGTTATCCGCAAAAGGCAGCGCTTCGGCGTTGGCTTGCACGAAGCTGACGTTGCCCACTACGCCATCATCCAGCAGTCGATTGCGGCCTTGCTCCAACATAGCCTGGTTGATGTCCGACAGGATGACGTGTCCAGCCTGTCCTACCTGGCGAGCCATGCCCTTGGTCAGGTCCCCGGTTCCTCCGGCTACGTCCAGCGCCGCCTGGCCGGCCCGCAGGCCGGTCTGCCCCAGGGTGAAGCTTTTCCACAACCTGTGCATGCCCATGGACATGAGGTCGTTCATGACGTCGTATTTGGTGGCTACCGAATCGAACACGCCGCGTACGAGGCGCTGCTTTTCCTGTTCATCAACTTCGGTATAGCCAAAATGGGTGGTTTTCCCGCTTTCGTGGGGCATATATTTTCCCGAATTAGTGTGCCGAGCGCTGGTGTCCAGCCTGGCTTAGCCGCTGCAGGTAATCCTGCCATCTTTCCTCTTGTTCTTCACCTAACTCGTACAAGTACTGCCAGCTGTACAGGCCGGAATCATGACCGTCATCGAATACCAGTTTGACTGCATACATGCCTACCGGTTCTATGGCCTTGATGTTGACATGCTCCTTGTTCAACTGCAGGACCTCTTGCCCGGGGCCGTGGCCGCGTACTGCGGCCGAGGGCGAATATACTCGAAGAAATTCGCAGGGCAGGCGAAAATTGACGCCATCATCAAACGTCACATCCAGGATTCTAGACTGGCTGTGCAGCTTGATCTCGGTGGGTAGTTGCTTCTGATACGGCATATGCAATCCTTGGCCTCGGTCACTGTGCCGCGAATGCTACAGGATATAGCGGGTCAGGTCCTCGTTGACCAGCAGCTTCCCGAGCATCTCGTCTACGTACTCGCAACCCACCTCCAGTTCCAGGCCGGACTTGTCCGAGGCCTCAAATGAGATGGTTTCCAGCAGGCGTTCCATTACCGTGTGCAGGCGCCGGGCCCCGATGTTCTCGGTGCTCTGATTTACCTGGAAGGCCACCTCGGCAATCCGTCGCACGCCATCGGCGCTGAACGTGACGGAAACACCCTCGGTTTTGAGCAGCGCGTTGTATTGTTCCGTGAGGGATGCATCGGGTTCGGTCAGGATGCGCACGAAATCCGCGCTGGTCAGGGCCTGCAATTCTACCCGGATGGGGAAACGTCCCTGTAGTTCGGGAATCAGGTCCGATGGCTTGGCCACGTTAAAGGCGCCCGAGGCGATAAACAGGATATGATCGCTGCGCACCATACCGTACTTGGTGCTCACGGTGCAGCCTTCCACCAGCGGCAGTAGGTCACGCTGTACGCCCTCGCGCGAAACATCTGCCCCCTGTGTCTCCGCCCGGCGTGCCACCTTGTCCAGTTCGTCGATAAACACGATGCCATTTTCTTCGACTTCGCGTATGGCGCGTAGCTTGATGTCTTCCTCATTCACCATGCGTGCGGCTTCTTCTTCAATCAGCAGCTTAAAGGCGTCCTTGATCTGCATTTTCCTTGATCGAGTCTTGTTGCCTGAAAGATTCTGAAAAAGGCCCTGCAGTTGATGGCTCATTTCCTCCATGCCCGGTGGAGCCATGATCTCCACGCCCATGGGGATGGACTGGGTCTCGATCTCAATCTCACGTTCGTCGAGCTTGCCCTCGCGCAGCATTTTTCGAAACTTCTGGCGAGTGTCACTGCCGCTGCCGCCCACGGAGTCTGCTTGCGTTGGATCCGTGCTGCGCGGTGTGGGCAGAAGGGTGTCGAGAATCCTGTCCTCGGCAGCGTCCTCGGCGCGCATACGCACCTTGGCGGTTTCTTCCTCGCGCACCAGTTTCACTGCCACATCGGCCAGGTCACGCACGATGCTGTCCACCTCGCGGCCCACATAGCCCACCTCGGTGAACTTGGTTGCCTCAACCTTGATGAAGGGTGCCTTGGCCAGGGTAGCCAGTCGGCGGGCGATTTCGGTCTTGCCAACCCCGGTGGGGCCAATCATCAGGATGTTTTTCGGGGTGATCTCGGCTCGCAGCTGCTCTGGCAACTGCATACGGCGCCAGCGATTGCGCAGGGCGATAGCTACCGCGCGCTTGGCGTCGTCTTGTCCGACAATGTGCTTGTCCAGTTCCTGGACGATTTCTCTGGGGGTCATCTGTGACATGGTTTTTTACTGCCCTCAGTCGGCAGCGCCGCCGGCGCCCGCCTTGGTGATCAGCTCTTCAATTATGATGTTTTTGTTGGTGTAAACGCAGATTTCGGCGGCGATATTCATGGCCTTTTCCGCGATGGTCCTGGCATCCAGCTCGGTATTCTGCACCAGGGCTCTGGCCGCAGCCTTGGCATAGGACGCGCCAGATCCTATAGCCAGCAAGTCATCTTCAGGTTCAATCACATCGCCATTGCCGGAAATGATGAACAAGGAGTGGGCATCGGCGACACACAGCAGTGCCTCGAGCCTGCGCAGCATTCTGTCGCTGCGCCAGTCCTTTGCCAGTTCTATCGCCGCGCGGGTCAGGTTGCCATATTGTTCCAGCTTGGCTTCAAAGCGCTCGAACAGGGTGAACGCATCGGCCGTGCCACCGGCAAATCCGGCCAGCACCGTGTCATTGTAAATACGCCGGATCTTGCGCGCGTTACCCTTCATGACGGTATCACCCAGGGTCACCTGGCCATCGCCGGCGATAGCAACGGTGTTACCCCTGCGTACGGCCAGTATCGTAGTGCCTCTGAATTGCTCCATGGTCGAATCCCCGCTGTTGGGTATTTACGCTTTACTATCGGCGCCGCTTAGAGCGCGGGTGTGAACGATCATATATGCGGGCTAGATGCTGAAAATCAAGGTGCGTGTAGATCTGGGTGGTGGAGATATCTGCGTGACCCAGCAGTTCCTGCACGCCACGCAGATCTCCGCTGGACTCCAGCAGATGGCTGGCGAAGGAATGCCGAAACAGGTGCGGATTGACCTCTACCGGCAAGCCTTGTCGTTTGGCCCAAAGCTTCACTCTTGCCTGCACGGATCTGTGACTGATCCGCCGGCCCTGCTGACTGAGGAACATGGCCTGCGCGGTTCCCGCTCCCGCCATGCTGGCACGCTGCTGCAGCCACTTGGCGAGTGCCTCGCCGGCGAATCTTCCGAGCGGAACTATGCGTGTCTTGTTGCCCTTGCCGGTGACCCGCACCGTGCGGTCCGACAGGTCCACATCGGTCATGTCCAGGCTGACCAGTTCCGCGAGGCGCAAACCCGAGGAATAGAGCAGCTCCATGATGGCCCAGTCGCGTATTGACAGGGGATCGTTGTGGGGCATTTCCAGCAACCTGCCCATCATGTCCACATCCATGGTCTTGGGAAGGCGCTTGGGCGCTTTCGGAGCGCGTACCTCGACGGCCGGATTGGCGCTGATGACGTGTTCGCGATTCAGATAGCGGAAAAAACTTCGCAGGGTCGACAGTTGTCGTTGCAGGCTTCGGGGTGACAGGCCCTTGCGATGGCCGGCTGCGGTAAATTGCCGAACCTGGAAGCTGCCGAGATCCTGCCAGCTCTGTATGTCCTGCTGCCGGCAAAACTCCAGCAGAGCACGCAGATCCCGATGGTAATTGCTGATCGTGTGTGGCGAGTAACGCCGCTCATGATGCAGGTAGGACAAGAAGCGCTGAATCCAGCCTTGATCAGCCTCTTGCATGTCCTATCCGATCTGGTCCAGGGAACCTTTGATTGATTCCGGGCTCGTCAGATTGCGAGGGAAAAAATACAGTTTCAAGGCACCAGGTAGACCGGGTAGCGGGGCCAGCGCGGAAATTGGCACCATAAAGACTGGATTTGCAAGAGCTGAGGCACATGTTAATGAATCAGAGATTCGCCAGGTGCCGCTGCAGCGCCATGCTCAGCAGGGCGCCCAGGCGCGACAGGAAGTCTGTACTCATACCCGGATGGAAGTGGCGGGCATTCAGGCTGCCGACTGCCAGGATACCGATGGGTTGCTGATCGTACAGGGGGATGAGTGCCGCCGATCCAATTTCGTCCGTGCCCTGGCCAAACATGAAGTCACGCAGGGAGTCCCGGACTTGACCACAACGGGGCCGGCCACTTTCAAACAGACTGTCAAAGCCTTTTAGCTCGGGGCTGTCGATGTGAGTGACTTTCAAAAAGCGACCCTGTTGCGCCAGGGACTGCAGGGCAGGGCTGTCGTTATCAATAATGATCAGGATGGATTGGTCCGACGCGAAGTCTTCGCGCAAACTGGTCTCCACCGCGGCCAGGCAGTTTTCCAGGCTGTTTGCCCGCAGCATTCCCAGTCCCATGCGGTGAATTTTCTCGGCCAGCACGTCGTTGCCCCTGGCGGTTTCCACGAGATCCGTCAGTTTGCGTTCCAGCTTGTGGTTGCGCTCTCGCAGCAAGTCCACCTGCCGTTCTATCAGGGACACGGCGGAACCTGAATTCAAATGACTCAGACTCATTGAAGTCAGCAAGGCCGAATGCCGCTCAAAGAAATCCGGGTGTGTTTCCAGGTAGTAGGCCACCGCTTCATCGGAGAGGCCGGTTGCCGCGATGCCGGGCTTGTGCTGGGTAGTCATAGATCAATTTTTCCT
>JAPHSC010000308.1 GCA_026193125.1 Gammaproteobacteria bacterium | reverse complement strand
TGGCGGTGAGCGACCAGATCATCGCCGGCATGCCCGGCGGACTGGCGGGGATGTGGCTCTTGACGGTCGCCGTGCTGGCGGGAGACGGTATTGGTCCCGAGATCACCCTGGCAGCCTGTCGCGTGCTGAAGGCGGTGGCGAGCCGCTACGATCACGCCCTGAGCATGGAGCATGGCCTGATTGGTGGCGCTGCCATTGATGCCAGGGGCGAAGCCCTGCCGCGAGAAACTATCGCCTTGTGTCGCCAGTCGCAGGCGATACTGCTGGGTGCTGTGGGCGGCCCAAAGTGGTCGTCCCCTGACGCGCCGGTGCGTCCGGAGCAGGGCTTGCTGGCCTTGCGCAAGACCTTTGGCCTGTTCGCAAACCTGCGACCGGTGAAACCTGATCCGCATGTGCTCAAGTACTCTCCCATCAAGGAAGAATACCTGGAGAATGTGGACCTGCTGGTAGTGAGAGAACTGACCGGCGGAATCTATTTTGGCGACAAGCACCGGGATGCGGAGTCAGCCACCGATGTGTGCCGCTACAGCGTGCAGGAAATCGAGCGGGTGGTGAGGCTGGCCGGCCGGCTCGCCATGGGACGCCGGCGCAAGCTGGTGTCTGTCGACAAGGCCAATGTGCTGGAGACCTCGCGCCTGTGGCGTGCGACGGCCCAGCGCATCCTCTCCGGCGAATTTCCAAAAGTGACGTTCGAGCACATGCTGGTGGACGCAGCGGCCATGCACCTGCTCAATCGGCCGGCAGATTTTGATGTGATGGTCACCGAAAACATGTTCGGTGACATTCTCACCGACGAAGCCTCGATCCTGGCAGGTTCGCTGGGAATGTTGCCCTCGGCATCGTTGGGCGAGAGTATCTCCGATCGTCCCTTTGGTTTGTATGAGCCGATACACGGATCGGCGCCGGACATCGCAGGCAAGGGCATCGCCAATCCCTACGCCACCATCCTCAGCGTGGCGCTGATGCTGCGTTATTCCTTCGGCCTGGAATCCGAGGCGGTAACGATTGAGAAGGCCGTGGCAGCGGCGGTGAAGGATGGCGTGCTCACCCCGGACCTGGAGCGCGGCACAGGGGTCCCTGCGAACACCGTCCAGGCGACCGACGCCGTGCTGAAACGGCTGTAGCCATCAAGTCGAGCCGAGTTCTTCGAGAATGAGGAACGACAGCGCCGAACAGCCAATTAATTGCAGCTCGACTCTGTTTTTACTTGCCCTGAGTCCGGATATTGTGCCCAAACATTAAGTGGCCTTCGGCGTATTCACCAAGAACCCAATGGCGTACTAACTTATGAAATTATTGGTCCGTAATCTTGCCCGCAGTACTACCGAAGAGGAATTAAAAATTCTCTTCGGCGAATATGGAGCCGTGCAATCTTGCAATCTGGTGTTGGACAAGATCACCGGCGATTCCAAAGGTTTTGCTTTTGTGGAAATGCCAAAATCCGGAGAGGCCAAAGCCGCGATGAAAAGTCTGAACAACAAGACTGTCGCAAATAACAAAATTCGTGTTAAAAAAGCAGAAGAAAAAAAGGAATAAGAAGTCAATTAACTGTGCGTCTTTGGGGCCGGTGGCAGCAAAGCTGCGTGTGCTTTTCAGGCATCGGGCACTGCAAATCACGAGGTAGTCATGAAACAACCGTCGTATTGTCTTGTGGTTACAACACTTTTAGCGGGATGCGCAGCACCGCCAACGCCTGCTCCAGAGTTGCTAGCCCCCACATTCCAGGAGTCAAGCGAAACTGAGGAATCAACCATGCAGCTAGGCAACTTCTCCGTGAGTCTCGCGGTTAAAGATATCGCAGCCTCCCGTGCTTTTTACGAGAAACTGGGTTTCACCGTTTGGGGTGGGGAGCAGAAACAGAACTGGCTGATCATGAAAAATGGCAGTGCTGTCATTGGCCTGTTTCAGGGAATGTTCGATCAGAACATCATGACCTTCAATCCAGGCTGGGACAGTGACGGAAAACAATTACCCGAGTTCACCGATGTTCGTGAGCTGCAACGCAAGCTCAAAGCCCAGGGCATTGAACTACTCACCGAGGTAGATGAAGCGACCTCTGGTCCGGCAAGCATCGTGGTGGTGGATCCGGATGGTAATCAGATTCTGCTGGATCAGCACGTGTCGGCCTTGGAGTGAGTCTGGTAGCCGCCAGCAACCTCGACAGGACCCACAATATGATCTCGATTACCGATGCCCAGCAAGATATGCGAGAGGCCTATTTCGGTGGCGCCCCTGGTGCTGTTTCCTCGGCCACCGCGTGGCTGATTGCTGCCCTGGTGGTGACCCTTGTTGATCCGATGTCCGGCATATGGACACTGGTCCTTGGCGGGATGCTCATTTTTCCCGTGTCATTGTTGCTATGCAAAGTCCTTGGAAGGACAGGCAAACAAAGTAAGGAAAATCCACTGGGTTCCCTGGCAACAGAAGGCACCATCTGGATGATCCTGGGGATCGTGATAGCGATTGGTGTTGCGTTCCACAAGCTGGAGTGGTTTTTCCCCGCCATGCTGCTGGTCATCGGGGGACGATACTTTACCTTTTCGACGCTCTACGGAATGAAGCTCTACTGGGCTTTTGGGGCGACGCTGGTCATTGCCGCCTTCGCCCTGTGGGCGTTTAAGGCACCCGTCCTTTCTGGCGCCTGGACCGGGGCAGTGATTGAATATGCCTTTGGCCTGGCGATCTTCGCAGGGATCGGGACCAAGACTCGCTGAACAATGCAGGCCCTGCCGGGCGGTTCCCCGGTAGCTGGAAACATGAATAAGGTAAAATTCAAAAAGATGATAAAGAAGGTCAACCTGTACCCACCGTATCGGGGCATGGCGATCAGGGTCAGATCCTTGCGGGATGACTTCACCCGCTGCCTGGGCGTTGACCGTCAGCAACGGGTGTCATAGCAGAGGAGAACGTCATGGTCCGGCAATCAGGCAGCATGTCACCGCAATTCTACGCGAGACTCGGTGGTGTTCTGTATCTGTACATTATTGTGGCAGGTATTTTCGCGGAGATGTTCGTCAGGGCGAAGCTCGTTGTGTCCGGCGACGCAGAGGCGACCGCCGGTAATATTATTGCCAATGAATCCCTGTTCCGGCTCGGCTTTTCCGGCGAACTCCTGCACTTGGCGTTCGATGTCGTGGTCGCGGTAATCCTTTACGCCCTGTTGAAACCCATCGACCGGAACGTAGCCCTGCTGGCGGCGTTCATGCGCTTCGCATGTGACATCGTGCTCGCGGCCGCCAGCCTGAGCCACCTGGCAGCCCTGAAACTCCTGGCTGACGCTGATTACCTGAAATCTTTCACAGCGGAGCAACTTCATACGCTGGCATTGCTGGTCCTGAAGCTCCATGGTGATGCCTACGCGATCAGCCTCGTCTTCTTCGGTTTCGCCTGCCTCTCGCTGGGGTACCTGATTTACCGGTCCGGCTTTCTGCCAAGAATGCTGGGTGCGCTTATGGCTGTTGCCGGGGTTTGCTACCTGGTCGACAGCTTCTCGCACTTCCTGGCCCCAGCCTTCGCCGCCATGTTGTTTCCGGGAATTTTTATTCCCATGTTTGTGGCGGAGCTTTCTCTTGCCTTGTGGCTGACAGTGCGAGGGGTAAATGTAGTAGTGTGGCGAGAGAAGGCAAAGATTGCGTCGGCTAAATGAGATCAGGTGGCGCGACCTGCATCCTAAGATAATTCGACGCGAAGGAACTAATAGCTGTCTACGCAATTGGCAATAGGTGAAGACAATGGCAGGAAACAAAAGCGGATGACCGGAGCAGTTAAAACCCGAAGTTGAGGCGCTTTCGGGGATGAGTCTTGACAGTGTCAAGGTTCATTACAACTCACCTCTTCCAGCTCAACACAACGCCCAGGCATATACGCAAGGCAGCGAGATACATCTTGGCCCCGGTCAGGAGCGTCACTTACCCCATGAGGCCTGGCATGTCGTGCAGCAGCAACAGGGACGAGTCTCGTCAACGGGCCGCAGTCACATTGGGCTGAATCGCGATCCCGGCGCACTTGAAATGGAGTGCAAATTGTTAGCGAAGCGTACGCCTCTACAGGGTGTAACGATACCGGGACTTTGGGTGCCGGCACCGTAAATCTCAATCTGCGAGGTAGGCCAGAGTCTGGTCGGTGAACGCTCTCGGCTTGCGGCCGATGAGCGACTCGATCTGCTCCGGGCTCGCTGTGTTGCCCTCCGTCAGCATAGTGAGTTGATCCCTCGTGACGGGGAACTGCGGCAGCCTGTCCAGGGCGGCGGCCCCGAGCTTCATGAGTTGCACCGGAAATGGAAGGATCAATTTTCTGCGACCCGTGGCTTTCGCTATGCGCTTGATCATTTCCTGCCAGGAGAGGATTTCCGGCCCTCCCAGGGCATAGACCCGGCCTACGGTGGAGGTGTCTGAAAGGGCCTTGGTAAAGGCCTGGGCCACGTCCTCGATGTGCACCGGCGACATCAGAATTTGCCCTTCGCCGGGACGCAGGCCGCTGAAGAATCCCACCGCAGGCAGTGGTGAGGCCACCATGTCCTGGTAAAGCTGAGTGGCGAATTCCATGGTCCCCCTGGGGTCGCCGAAAATAACTGAGGGCCTGAATACAGTGGCCTGCAGTGAGCTTTGCAAGGCATATTGCTCAGCTCGATACTTGGTGTCCTGGTAGGCAGTGCCGAATGCCTTGACGCCATTGGCGCTCATCAGGAGCAGTCTGTTTACTCCCATTTCCCTAGCGGCATCCACTACTCGCACGACACCCTGGAACTGTAGTTCCTCAAAGGTAATGCCGAGCCTTGGGAATTCCCTGAGGATACCGATGTTATAAATCACCGCGTCGCAGGATTCGAGGGTGGTCTTGATGGCCTCGATGGACTCGATTTGACCAGCCACAAGGCGGCAGTCGCCTGATGACCTGACTTTTTCCTCGCTACCCGGGCGAACCAGAACGGTCGGCTCATGGCCTGCCTTGACCAGCGCTTCCAGCAGGTAGCCACCTACAAAGCCGGTACCTCCAAATACAGCAACACGCATTCTCGTCCCTCCCGCGGGAAACTGATTAAACATCGCTCTGCCTTTTTGCTCAGAGCCTGCCTGGGCAATGAATTGTACTCAACTCCCGGAAAGCCTCGCGGCCTGCTGGGCGAGCAATTCCAGCAGCAGGTCTACCTGTTCCCTGTGAGTGCGAAAATGCAGCACGGCCAGACGCAGCATAAATCTGCCGTTGATCACCGTGGAGCTGACAAATACTCGGCCGTCGTCATGGATGGCTTGCACCAATTTCCGATTGAATTCGTTCGGGTCGCCGGAGTGGGGCAGGTGGCGGTAGGTCACCACGGACAATTCCGGTTCGGGACCGACTTCCCAGCCGGGCAGGGCAGATAGCGTCTTGTGAAAATACCGGGCCAGCAGCAATTTCTCATCCAGGGCCGCGCGAAACGGCGCCAGTCCGCACAACATCAATGGCAGCCACATACGCAGACCGCGGAAGGGCCGGCTTAACTCCGGCGACAAATCCGCTGGAGAGAGATCCTGTTCGTCGGCGCGGGCGTCCTGCATGTAATTGGCGTCGTAGTAATGGGCCTTGTGCAGGGCGGCGCCGTCCCGGACCAGGATCGCACCGGAGCCATAGGGCAGGAACAGGCCCTTGTGGGGATCGATGACCACAGAGTCACTTTGCTCGATACCCTTGAGCACGTTCTTCGCATGATCAGAGAGCATGAAAAAGCCGCCATAAGCAGCATCCAGGTGAAACCAGATACCGTGGAACGCAGCGATATCCGCGATCTCAGCCAGCGGGTCCACTGACCCGGTATCGGTAGTGCCGGCCGAGCCGACAATCAGCCAGGGCTTGAGTCCCGCGTTGCGGTCATTCTGGATGCTCGCCGCCAGTGCCCCCGTGTCCATGCGGAAGCCTGCGTCCATGGAGATCATGCGGCGCGGGCATTCGCCCAGGCCGGCAATGCGCAGGGCCTTGTCCACGCAGTGGTGGGTCTGGGCGGTCAGGTAAATCGGACTGCGCTCCAACTGACTGCCCTTGAGCTCGGCCGCCTCGCGCGCCGCAACCACGCCCATCAGGTTGGCCATGCTGCCACCCGAGGTTAAATCGCCAGCCGCCACGGCCGGGTAGCCCACCATGTCAGCCATCCAGCGCAGCAGGGACTTTTCCAGTTGCACCGCACCGGGTGAGGCATAGGCCACGCCCGCATAGCGATTGAATACGTCGGCCAGATAGTCGCCCAGCGCTGCGTAATACTGACCGCCGCCGGGTATATAGCCCAGGTGCCCACCGGAGGCCGGATTGATCCCGGGCGTATCCACGTCACGCGCAAGGGCCTGCAGGACCTGCTCCATGGAGTAAGGCTGCTCGGTCACGGGCATGGCCGCCAGCAATGCGCCGCAGGGCATACTGCGAAAGGTTTTCAGCCCCGGCAGCGTCTCCAGGAAGTCATCGGCGTAGTCCAGTACCTGTTGGTTGTGGTGGCGCCTGGATCCGGTTTCCGGCTCAAGCCGCCGGGCCACTGTTTCCAGCCTGGCCAGTTCCTGTTCGAGTTCGCGCATAGCGTGTTCGTATCCGTAGTAGGCATTGACGGGCAAGGGTTGTAACGCATCGCGCCGATAATCTAGTCCCGCGTGGCATCCTCTGCCGGTTGATCGGTTACGTCGATATTCAGCACCTTGGCGGCGTAGTCCAGCGCCTCCAACAGATCCTGGTAGCGTTCCACGTCGCGAATCAGGTCGAGCACACCGAGCAGGGCGAACTTGCGTGCCACGGTGGTGTTCAAACCCACCAGGATCACCGTGTGATTGTCGTCCCGGGCGTTGTTGATGATGTTTTCCAGGGCCATGACGGCGCTGGAGTCTGCGCTGGATACATCCCGCAAATCGAGTATCAGCACCTGGTAATTCTCATAGCCGGCCAGGCGACGATGCAGTCGGTTCGCCGCCCCGAAGCTCATGGGTCCGGAGAAACGGATGATGAAAACCTGGCCGGTCAGTCGGTCCATGGCCCGCGCCTCGGCATCGTCGAGTGAGGTCTCGCCGGCGGTATTGTCGAAGGTCTTCACCGCCTCCAGTTCCACATCGGCCATACGCTTGACGAACAGCAGGCTGGCGGCAATGACACCCACTGCCACGGCCAGGACCAGGTTGAACACCACGGTCAGCGCCATAACCGTGAACATCAGTGTCAGGCCGGTGCGTGGCGCGGTGCGCGCACGGCGCAGATAGCGCCAGTCGATAATATCCAGGGCGACCTTGATCAAGATGCCCGAGAGCACCGCTACCGGAATACGTTCCAGCAGCAGGCTGAAAATCAGCAAGGTAAGCAGGAGGGTACCGGAGCACACCACGCCCGATAATCGCGTACGCCCACCCCAGTGAATATTGGTCATGGTGCGCACCGTGGCACCGGCGCCGGGGACTGCGCCAAACAAACCAGCCACCAAATTACCCAGCCCCTGGCCCATGAGTTCACGGTCCGAGTTGTGATAGGTGTGGGTCTTGGCGTCGGCAGCCATGGAGGCAAGCAGGGAATCGATACTGCCCAGCAAGGCGATACTGAGGGCTGCGAACAGCATGGTGTTCATGTCGGCCTGGGTCATGGTGAAGGCCTGCAAGGTCGGTAGCACCGAGTCAATTGGACCCAGCCTCGGGGCTTCGGTGAACACCAGGGTTCCGGCCAGGGTACCCACGATCAGGGCCAGCAGGTGAGGTGGCAGCAAATGGCGAAATCGCGTCGGCACCGACAGGGCAACGGCCAGGGATAGTACGCCCAGCACCAGGGCATCGGAGTTGACATCGTGGAGATCGCTGGACAGATGCATCAAGGCCTGGGTTGGGTGTGACATCGGCGGCAGACCCAGCAGGGGCGCCAGCTGCATAATGATAATCACTGTGCCAATACCGCTGGCCCAGCCAGAAATCACCGGGTAGGGCAGCAGGTAAGTGTACTTGCCCAGGCCCAGGGCACCGAAGACCATCTGGGCAAATCCCGCCAGCATCACCACGGTAAATACTTTCTCTGGCGCGCCGGGAAAACTTGTGATCACGGCGGCCAGCACCAGGGCTGTCGGGCCGGTGGGACCAGAAATCTGTGCCTGGGTGCCGCCAAACATGGCGGCGAGAAAACCCACGCAGATGGCGCCGTAGAATCCCGCCACGGGACCGGCGCCCGAGAGCAGTCCGAAGGCAAGAGCCAACGGTAGAGACAGCGCCGCGGCCTGCAGGCCACCGCGAATGTCGCCACGTCGTTGTTCCCCTGATATGGTTGTGAGCAAATTTTGCATCGGCTTCATCATGTTCCGGAATAATAGCCGAAGCGTGGCGACTAGTGGGCCGATGAGCGTCTGTTACACTGGCCTGACGTCAATGCCGTGGAGTTAAACAGCATGCCTGAGCAGAAAGTCGGGCTGGATGAATCTGCCTACCGTCCCTTGAAAGACGGGGAGGTGTACCAGCCTTATGTAAGCGGCGAGACGGATTCTTTGCCCGAGTTCACCGTAAAGGCAGTGGTGCTTGGCATCCTGTTCGGAATCATATTCGGCGCGGCAAACGCCTACCTGGGCCTGCGGGCGGGGCTTACTATCAGTACCTCCATCCCGGTTGCGGTGATGACGGTTGCCGTGTTCCGGGCGCTGGAGTCCGCAGGCCGGGGCGGCACCATCCTGGAGGCGAACCTCGCCCAAACCACCGGTTCGGCGTCTTCTTCGCTGGCCAGTGGCGTAATTTTCACCCTGCCCGCATTGTTCATGTGGGGTGTCGCGCCTGGCCTGCTGCAAATGACCATGCTCGCGATGACCGGCGGTCTGCTGGGTATTCTGTTCATGATTCCTTTGCGCCGATTTCTGATTCAGCGTGAGCACGGCAATCTGCCTTACCCGGAAGGTACCGCTTGTGCGGAGGTATTGGTCGCGAATGAGGTTGGCGGCAGCAAGGCGCGCTATGTGTTTTACGGGCTGGCCGGCGGCGCGGCATTCAAGTTTCTGACCTCCTGGTTGCGGGCCATCCCGGATGATGTGCACGCGAAAATTCCGTTCCTGAAAAAGGGCGAGCTGGGCATGGACCTGTCGCCTGCGCTCTTCGGTGTGGGATATATCCTGGGTCCCAGGGTGGCGGCCGTCATGGTGGGGGGAGGCCTGCTGGCCTCGCTGGTGATCATTCCTGCCATCGCGTATTGGGGTGAGTCTCGCCTGCTACCGTTATTTCCGGAAACCCACATGTTGATAAAAGACATGTCACCGGGCCTGATCTGGACCCGTTACGTGAGATATATCGGCGCAGGAGCAGTGGCCACGGCGGGCATTATTACGCTTATTCGTTCCCTGCCGGTCATGATCCAGAGCATCAAGATTGGTGCGACTCAATTGGGCCGGGATATGGGCGCCGGCGGCCCGGCAAAGATGGCGCGTACCGACACCGACCTGTCGCTGCGATTTGTCGGCATCGGTCTTGTCGTGCTGTTCCTGGTCCTGGCCATTCCGGCGATCGCCTTTCCCGCACTGGGCGGCTTGTTCCCGCGTTTGCTCGCCGCTCTTTGCGTGGTGGTGTTTTCCTTTTTGTTTGTGACCGTCGCGTCACGCATTGTCGGTCTGGTCGGGGTGACTTCGAATCCCACCAGCGGCATGACCATCGCAACCCTGCTGGGTACTGCCGGCGTATTCCTGGCCATGGGATGGACCGATCTCAACGGCAAGGTGGCGGCCCTCACCGTGGGCTGTGTGGTGGCGATTGCTGCGTCTATCGCAGGTGATACTTCGCAGGATTTGAAAACAGGGTTTCTGCTCGGGGCGACACCGCGTCGTCAGCAGACCGCTGAATTGATCGGTGTGCTCAGCTCGGCCACCTTCGTCTGTCTGTCGGTAATGCTGCTGGCCGAGACCTTCGGATTCGGCAGCGCCGAACTGCCTGCGCCCCAGGCCACCTTGATGAAGATCGTGATTGACGGGGTGCTGGACCAGTCATTGCCCTGGGCCCTGGTGGGTATCGGCGCGGGTATTGCCCTGGTTTGCGAAGTGCTACGAATTCCCTCGCTACCCTTTGCGGTCGGCGTGTACCTGCCGGTTGCCACCATGACGCCGGTGTTCCTGGGCGGCCTGCTGCGCGGCCTGTTGGAACGCTCATCGACATCGGAAGAGCAGACCACTGACCGACGTGAAAAAGGTATCTTGCTGGGCAGCGGTTTCGTCGGTGGCGAGGGTCTGCTTGGTGTGGGTATCGCTGCGGTGGCCTTCATCTATGGAAGCAAGCCCGAGGGCATAGGTACGGCCTGGATGGGCTCGGAGTTGGCTGTTGCATTGGGTGGGGCAGTGGCCTTTACCCTGTTCGTTGCCGGCTTTGTCTGGCTGGTAAAACGACCTCACGAGTGATCGGGTAGCAAGTCCGTAACGAGCATGACGTGCCGTGCTGCGCGGTGTACGAACGCGGAAAATCGCTGCGAACCGGTAACGTCGCGAGAGCATTGCGCCGGGCTTTATGTGGATGGTCTTCGCGTATGTCGATTGCGCTTCGAACGCGGTTAGGACTTTCTCTTGCCTGTGCGCGTCTCGCTTCTGATGGCTAGCCGGGTGCCTTGTTTGGCAGCCGTGCGAGCTTGATGATCCCCAGGCCCATGATCACCAGCAGGGGCAGGCAGGCCAGCATCAGGCTTTGCCAGCCCATGAGGTAGACGATGCGGCCGGCCAGCAAGGAGCCCAGCGCCGAGGAGCCGAACACGGTCACATCGTTCAGGGCCTGCACCTTGAATCGTTCACTACTGTGATATTGACGGGTCAGCAGGGTCGTGCCGGAGACAAACAGGAAGTTCCAGCCTACCCCCAGGCTCACCAGGGCCAGCCAGTAATTGTGCACGTGGTGACCCGAGAGACCGGCAATGACCGTCGCTCCCAGGAGCAACGCGCCGCCCGTCATCATTACAGGAATACCCAGTCTGGCGATCAACAAACCGCTGAACAATGAAGGCAGGTACATGGCCGTGACATGGGACTGGATCACCAGCGCGGTGTCCTCGATGGAGTGTCCGTGCATGACATGCATGCTGATGGGCGTTGCGGTCATGACCAGGTTCATGACGCCATAACCAACGGCCGCGGACAGGATGGCGATCATCAACGCGGGTTGTCTAAGTAGAGTCGGCAGCGGACGTTCCTCTCCGCTCTCCGAGAACTCGCGGGTGCCTGGTTCCTTGATACACAGCAGCACCAGGGTGCCTGTCAACAAACAGCCTGCCAGCAGCAGGAATGAACCTGCGTATTCCACATCGGGTACCAGCCAGCGAGCCTTCGCCGCCAATTCGGGACCAGCCCAGGCTGCAAACACGGTCCCCAGGAGCACACCCGAAATAGCCCGGCTAATCTGGTGCAGCGGGACACTCTCGGCCGCGGCGAATCGATACTGCATGACGAAAGAACCGTTGGCGCCCATCAGCATGGTGCCGACGCAAAGAAGCGTGAAGCTCTGTCGGTGCAGTGCCAGGGCTACCACCAGCGCACCGCTTGCTCCCAGCAGGGAAGCGCCGGCAAACCCTGTGCGGCGGCCAACACGACGCATCAACAAGGACGCAGGAACGGAACCTGCAGCCAGGGTGACGATCATCAGTGACATGGGCAGGGTGGACCAGCCCTCGGGTGCCAGGCGCGTACCAATAATGCCGCCCAGGAGTGTCACCACGATGGGTGCACAGGTGCTGAGGGCCTGGGCCAGGCCCAGCAGGGCCACATTGCCCGCTGCCCGGCGAGGACTCATTACCGTCTGGTTCGCACCGGTTTCCACGGCGGCAAGATTCCTTGGGCAAACAGCTCGATTAAACAGGAAAAGGCCGGCATTGCGCCGGCCTTTTTCAGGCTGTCGTTGTTACTTGTAAGGCGTGAACGTAAATTTCTGTCCGCCCACCGAGGCCTCGAACATCAACCCGCCCTTGGCGAGCGTGAATACTGCAACCCCGCCGTTATAGCTGGTATCGGCAGAAGCTCCAGCGGTTGCTGCCACGGCAGACACCTGGGCGCCCATTTCGTAGTTGCCACGCTTGAAGTCATCCAGCGCGACCTTGTCCTTGAAGAAAATAATCTCGCTGTATGCCTGCCCGCCAAGCTGCAGACCGATGGTCACCTGGCTCAGAGTGGAAGTGCCTATGGGCTGGTTTTGTTCAAATACCATGCCCTTGCCGTAAGCACCGCCGACGACCACGCCGCCTTTGCCTACCGATGGATATACCGCGTAGCCATAGGCATTTTCGAAGAACCGGCTCAGGCTCGGGTCATTTTTCTTGAATGACGCGATGGCCTTCGCCGTATCCAGCTGGACCGGGTTGTCCGCGTCGGGTTGCCACGCCGCCTGGCTTTGCATGCCAAAAGCCAGCGCGCTCAGCGCAACCAGTCCGGTCATAATTTTTTTCAGTTTCATAACGTGGCCTCCGATGCCGCGTAAAAATCGATGCAGTGTTTCGCTTGTGTTCCGGGGTTCAGGATTGAACCGCCCGATAGTCCAGTCAGCCTGTCAAAACGCAAGTTTACAGGTTTTGTGCCTGCAATGGTCCAGTGTCCATTGCCGCTGGCTCAGCCTGGGGCTAAGCTTCGGCTGTGGCAGGAGGATACATGGCAAGACCGGAAATAGCATTAAGCAGCAAGCTGCCGGGCGTTGGGACCACCATTTTCACGCTGATGTCGCAGTTGGCAAACGAGTCCGGCGCGCTGAACCTGTCCCAGGGTTTTCCCGAGTTCGATGCGCCACAGGCCCTGCGTGACGCCTTGAGCCGGCACGTCAATAGTGGGCAAAATCAATATGCGCCCATGACGGGTGTTCCGGCCCTCAGGGAGCAGGTCGCGCGCAAGATTTCCCTGCAACATGG
>JAPHSC010000351.1 GCA_026193125.1 Gammaproteobacteria bacterium | reverse complement strand
TCAGAGTGATCAGCAGGCGCTAACGAGTGCCCTGGCCGAGCGTCCCAGGCTGGTATGGGTCGAAAGCCCCAGCAATCCGCTGCTGCGTATTGTCGACTTGCGTGCCTTGTCCCGTCTTTGTCGCCTGCACGGTGCGTTGATGGCGGTGGATAACACCTTCTTGTCACCGGCGCTGCAAAAGCCGATCAGCCTCGGCGCTGATATCGTTGTCCATTCCACCACCAAGTATCTCAATGGTCACAGTGATGTTGTAGGCGGGGCGGTAGTGGCCGCGGATCCTACCCTGCATGAAGAGCTTGCCTGGTGGGCCAATTGCCTGGGTGTTACAGGCGCGCCCTTTGACAGTTTCCTGACCCTGCGTGGCCTGAGAACCCTGCATGCACGTATTCGACTGCATGAGGAGAATGCCCGGTTGGTAGTGGACTTGCTGTGTCAGCATCCGGCAGTCGACAAGGTGCATTATCCGGGCCTGGCATCTCATCCTGGTCACGAGATAGCTGCCAGCCAGCAGTGTGGATTTGGTGGAATGGTAAGTTTCGAGTTGCACGGCGGCGCGGAAAGGGCGGGTGTATTTCTCAAGCAACTGCAGTTATTTTCTCTGGCTGAATCTCTGGGTGGCGTCGAAAGTCTGGCAGCCCATCCTGCCACCATGTCGCATGCGGCCATGGGCCCCGAAGGGCGCAGGCTGGCGGGGATCAGTGACAACCTGGTACGCCTGTCGGTGGGGATAGAGAATCCCGAGGATCTGTTGGCTGATCTAAAGGCGGGACTGGACAAGGTCATGCATGCGGATGCCTCGGTCCCCTGGACTGAAGCATTGCAACAGGAAAACCGCCGGGGCTAAGCTCTGTTCGTGGGTAGGCAATTCTTGCAGTGGTCCAGTCAGCATGGGAACAGGTGATCAAAGTGAATCTGCACGTGGCCTGATAAACGCCCGCCGGGTTGTTATCAAGATTGGCTCCTCTTTGCTGGTGCACGCAGACAACGGCCGCATAAACCGTCAATGGCTGGGCACATTGTGCGAGGACATATCCCGCATGCGGGCCAGGGGTCAGCAGGTGGTGCTGGTATCCTCGGGCGCGATTGCCCTGGGAAGAAGGATGCTGCGCATGGCGCCAGGTGCCTTGCGACTGGAGGAGAGCCAGGCCGCCGCTGCGGCCGGGCAGGTGCTGCTGGCACACGCCTATCTGGAGACATTGGCGCCCAGTGGCTTACAGGTTGCCCAGGTATTGCTGACCCTGTCGGACACCGAACAACGTCGCCGCTATCTTAATGCACGTAATACACTCAAGACCCTGCTTGACCTGGGCGCGATCCCGGTCGTCAACGAGAACGACACGGTGGCCACAGAGGAAATCCGCTACGGTGATAACGATCGCCTGGCAGCACGGGTGGCCCAGCTGGTGAGCGCCGATTGCCTGGTTTTGCTGTCAGATATCGACGGTTTGTATAGTGCGGATCCGGGCCTGGATCCGCAGGCACGCTTCATTCCCCTGGTGGAAGAACTGACTCCGGAGGTTGAGGCCCTGGCCGGGGAATCACGATCCGATGTAGGCAGCGGCGGCATGGTGACCAAGCTGATTGCCGCACGTATTGCGCTGGGTGCCGGGTGCCATGTCGCGATCGCCAGTGGGCGCCAGGAATACCCTCTTTCCAGCCTGGAAAGCGGAGGACGGTGCACCTGGTTTATACGTCACGCCTCGCCAGCCGCAGCACGCAAGCAATGGATAGCCGGTAGCCTCCAGCCACACGGCAGTTTGCAACTGGATGCCGGTGCGAGGACTGCGCTCTTGTCGGGCAATAGTCTGCTGCCTGCCGGCGTGACTGCCGTGCAGGGAGATTTTGAACGGGGTGATGCAGTGCAGTTGCTCGGTCCCGATGCTCGAGTGCTGGGGCACGGCTTGAGTGCCTACTCCAGTGCCGAGGCGCGCGGCATCATGGGTGTTCGCAGTTCCCGTATTGAGCAAATCCTGGGTTACCGTGGACGCGATGAACTTGTGCACCGGGACGACCTGGTCTTGTTTGGAGCCTGAATGCCATGAGTGTTAGCGCAAAAGACCAGGAACTCTCTCGTACCATGGACCAGCTGGGGATGCGCGCCAGGCAGGCGTCCCGCGTGCTGGCCGGCGCCAGCGAGCAACAAAAAAACCGGGCCCTGAGTGCGGCGGCGGACAGCCTCAGGCAGCGTTTGCCGGAAATCCTTGCCGCCAACGCCAGGGATATGCATGAGGCCCGCGAGCACGGTCTTTCCGAGGCATTGCTGGACAGGCTGATGCTGGACGCGGAAAGAGTGCGGGCCATGGCGCGGGGCCTGGAGAGCATCGTTGAACTGCCTGACCCGGTGGGCAGGATACTGGCCGAATGGACGCCGCCCAATGGCCTGTGTATTCAGAGGGTGAGCGTGCCCCTCGGCGTGATCGGCATCATCTATGAAAGCCGGCCCAACGTGACCGCGGATGCCGGGGCCCTGTGTCTGAAAGCCGGTAATGCGGTCATTCTCAGGGGCGGTTCCGAGAGTTTTCACTCCAGCAGCGCGATACACGCTTGCCTCGTCTATGGCCTGGAGGCAGCCGGACTCCCCGGGGACGCGATACAGATGGTTCCCACCACAAACCGGGACGCTGTGGGCTACCTCCTGGCGAACATGACGCAGTATCTGGATGTGCTGGTGCCGCGGGGCGGCAAGGGACTGGTGGCCAGGGTAGAGCGTGAGGCCAGGGTGCCGGTGCTCGGGCATCTGGAGGGTATTTGTCATGTGTATGTGGACGCTACCGCTGATCCCGCATTGGCCAGGAAAATAGTGGTCAACTCCAAGATGCGACGCACTGGTATTTGCGGTGCTGCGGAGACGCTGTTGCTGGACCGGCGCGCAGATACAGCTTTGCTGGGCGATTTGCTGGATGGATTGATCGAGGCGGGCTGCGAAATTCGGGCCGACCAGGTCTTGCGCGAAAGCCATCCTGAATTTCCCCTGGCCACCGAGCAGGATTGGTCAACCGAATACCTGGCCCCGGTTATCTCGGCAGCCATGGTTGATGGTGTCGAGGGCGCAATCAAGCATATTCGGCGCTATGGAACCGGGCATACGGAATCGGTCATTGCCCGTGATCAAGCGATTGCCGAACGCTTTCTGGGCGCCGTGGACAGCGCCATCGTCATGCACAATGCTTCCACCCAGTTTGCCGATGGCGGTGAGTTTGGTATGGGTGCCGAGGTAGGGATCGCTACCGGTCGCTTGCACGCACGTGGGCCGGTGGGGGTTGAGCAGCTTACCAGCTACAAATACGTGGTTAGAGGCAGTGGGCAGGTGCGTCCCTAGGCGGCGACTAGCCTAGCCCAAGTATATCGCGGTAGCGGCTCCTGACTTCCTGCCACTCCATCTTGAACCAGGGGGTGAATGGCCCGGTCTCCTCGTGCATTTCCTTTTCCAGGCTCGAGGGCTCGACAAAGCGCCAATCCTCGACTTCGTTGAGATTGGCGATCACGCTCTCATCGCTTTGACCCAGGTAAACCGAGCACAACTCGTGCTCCGATCCCTCATCGCCAAAACTTGCCTGGTATTCAAACTTGTACAGGAAGTGCAGGGGGCAGTGTATGCCCAGTTCCTGCTGCAGGCGCCGGCTTGTCGCTTCCGCCATGTCTTCCCCTGCACGCGGATGGCTACAGCAGCTGTTGGACCAGTATCCGCCCCAGAGACGTTTTTGTGAGCTGCGTTTTTGCAGCAACAGTTCGCCTTTTGAATTAAAAATAAACAGCGAGAACGCGCGATGAAGTATGCCTTGTCCATCGTGACAGGCGGCCTTGTCCAGGGTGCCGATCTCCCGGTCGTGTTGGTCGACCAGGATCAGGTTTTCCGATTCGCAGGAGACGACTGCGTGTTCCGGCAAGGAGTTACTCAACGACCACCTCAGTGGCCTGGTACCCGGCCGCACGTATCGCCTGGATCACTTTCTCACTGTCATCGGGACACAGCGCGATCATGGAGCCACCACCACCACCACCGGTGAGTTTCGCACCCAGGGCGCCGTTGTCGCGAGCCAGGTGAATGAGTTCCTCAAGTTCCCAGCTGGAGACCCGCAGGCTGTTGAGCAAACCCTGGCAGACGTTCATCAGGTCGCCCAGTTGTTCCAGGTCGCCTTTGCGTATCGCATCTATGGCTTGCAGGGTCAGGCCATCGACGCCCTTGAACACGCGGTTATAAACCCTCTTGTTGTTCTCCCAGGCCTTGCGAACTTGCGCAACCATTCCGGCTGTCAGGCTTTCAATGCCGGTCATGCCAATCACGAAACGCATGGGCGCGCCGATTTCCAGATCGGTGAACGCCGGGCTGCGGTTACGTTGGTAGACCATGGCCTTGCCAAAGGTCGCCACCGTGTTGTCCACGCCGGAGGGTGTGCCATGGGCTACCCGTTCGCACTCAAAGGCCAGGTTGTTGACATCCTCGTCACTCAAGGCCAGGTCGTAATGCCTGTCCAGCGCACGAATGATAGCGACGGCCACTGCTGCCGAACCACCCAATCCCATGGCCCTCGGGATATCGGAGTAAACCTCGATGCGCATGGGTTTTTCCAGCAGACCCAGCTTCTCGAGAATCACGCCCGCGGGGCGCTCAAAGGACTGTCGCTTGTCGGCATCGCGATGCAGGCGTTGCTCTACGCCCCAGCGTGGAACGATCAATGTCACACCGTCTTCGCCATCCTGGACTCGCGCGCGTACTGCCAGGGGTACCGCAGCAGCGATGGCATGGCTGCCATACACGACTGCGTGCTCGCCCAACAGGATGATCTTGCCATGTCCCGCTGCGAGATCCAGGTGCGCCAGTTCCTCTTCGCTGGGATCGTCCGTGGCCATCGGGCCGGACAATCCCTTGATAATTTCCTGGGCCTTCCAGATCTTGATTTCACCGCTTTCTACCAGGCGGTCCACTACCACCGGAAATATGTCCGGGGTTGCGCCCGCAGCGGTGGCCACAGAGCGAGCATGCAAGGTCATGTGTCCCTGCTGAATCCCATCGGTGGCCAGGGCGCGTAGCGCCGAGAAGTTCTGGGCCAGACCCACTATGCCCATTACTTCTGCCAGTTCGGTGGCGCGACTCACATTCAGCATGCGCAAGTTCAAGGCCACGGTTGGATTGGTCTGCAATGGCCCTCCCACGATGCCAACTTTCATGGGCATATCAATCTCACCCACCAGGTTGCCCTCGTCATCTGCATACCAGCGGGTCAGGGAGGTGTAGCGTGAACCCCTGGCTGCATAGGCGTGGGCAGCAGCCTCAATTGCCCGCCAGTCGTTACCGGTCGCCAGTGCCACGGCATCCACACCGTTCATGATGCCCTTGTTATGGGTGGCGGCGCGGTAGGGATCGATGGCGGCAAACTGGCTGGCAATGATGATGCCATCGCGCACCGACTCTCCCGCGAAGCCCCGCCCGGCAAGCAGGCCGGGAGGAATGCTCACGCTGCCCCTGACCAGGGCACGATCGGTGAGATTCGAGAGTATCCGCAGGAATACCCTGCCGCCGGAAATGCCTTCAATCAGCGAAGCCACACCCTCGCACATGGTATTCACCAGGTTGGCACCCATGGCATCCCGGGTATCTACCAACAAGTGCACCACCAACATTTCCATGTTGGAATGACCGGCGGGGTGCAGGATTACTTCCAGGTCCTTGGCGCCGCCACCGCGTGCCACCATGCGCGGGTGCAGGCTGTTTGCCAGGTTGATGACTTCCTGTTTGCGCTCCAGCAACTTGAGCTTGGCACGTGAGGTATGGGGGACGTCCACCACCTGGATTTGCCCGATCAGAACTGGATCTGTACTTTCTACCGTGTAACCGCCAGCCTTGCGCGCGATCTTGGCCGCCGAGCTCAACGCCGCCACGATAGATGGCTCTTCGACCGCGAGCGGCACGACGTAGTCCTTGCCATTGATCAGAAAATTCGGAGCCAGACCCACGGGCAGGCCCAATACGCCCACCACGTTCTCGATCATACGATCGGCATTCTGCAGGCTAAGAGTATGCTCGCCACTAAGCAGCGATTTGAAGTCCTGGGAACTGAGGAATCCCTTGTCCCTTACCGCGCGTACGCGCTCCGGAATCGACAGCTTGTAAAAAGCCGGGATTGCAGAATCAGCCTTGTTATCGGGTGACTTGGTGTTCGACGACATAAAATCCGGCTATCCAAATAGAGTGATGGCGGCTTAGAGACTGCCTGCAACATTCAGGGCTGGGCAGAACGGCGTATTGTCGCGTGTAACGTCAGGTTTTCCAAGGCCTAGTTGTGTCCGGTCAGGCCCGTGGATTCTATATTCAGATCGGGGCAATGGAATCCCAGGTGCTCCGCCTGTTGGCAAAACTGGGCAAGCACGTCAGGGTCGCTACCCAGGGCCAGGCCCATATCCCCACCCCCGGCGCCCGACGGCTTGTACGCCAGGCCAAGGCCCGCGGCCTGTTCGGCCAGTTGCTCATGCTCCGGGGTAAAGATAGGAATGCCTGAAAACTCCTGCAGCTGACGCAGGTCCTCGGCATAGGCGTGGATGGCTGCGAGCAGCGGATCAGCATCGGCAGATTGTATGGCCTCACATGCGTTCCTGGCGCCGGCAGCCAGCCGGTCCTTGATACGCTGCCAGGCTTGAGGCCT
>JAPHSC010000042.1 GCA_026193125.1 Gammaproteobacteria bacterium | reverse complement strand
TTCATGATCGAGAATCTTCGTAATATCGCCATCATCGCCCATGTTGACCATGGCAAAACCACCCTCGTGGACCAATTGCTCAGGCAATCCGGCACCATGGATGAACGCAAGGTCATGCCTGACCGAATGATGGATTCCAATGACCTGGAGCGTGAGCGCGGCATTACCATCCTGTCCAAAAACACCGCTATTCGCTGGAAAGACTACCGTATCAACATCGTAGACACACCCGGGCACGCTGACTTCGGCGGCGAAGTGGAGCGTGTGCTGTCCATGGTGGATTCCGTGCTGTTGCTGGTGGACGCGGTGGACGGGCCCATGCCCCAGACCCGCTTCGTGACCCAGAAAGCCTTCTCCCACGGCCTGAAGCCCATCGTGGTGATCAACAAGGTAGACCGCGACGGCGCCAGGCCGCACTGGGTGCTCGACCAGACCTTCGATCTGTTTGATCGCCTGGGTGCCACCGAGGAGCAACTGGATTTCCCGGTCATTTATACCTCGGCCCTGAAGGGCCAGTCCGGTATTTCCGCGGATGATATGCAGCCGAATATGGATATCCTGTTCAATGCCATCATTGAGCACTGTCCGCCGCCGCCAGTCGACCTGGACGGTCCGTTCCAGATGCAGCTCAGTTCCCTGGCCTACTCATCCTACGTCGGCGCCATCGGTGTGGGACGTGTCGCGCGCGGCATGGTGCGTCGTAACCAGGCGATTACCGTGATTGATCGCGCCGGTCGCAAGCGCAATGAGAAGATCGGCCAGATATTTGGTTTTCTCGGCCTGGACCGGGTAGAGGTGGATAGCGCGCAGGCCGGTGACATTATCGCCATCGCGGGCATTGCCCATCCGGAGATCTCCGACACCCTGTGTGACGTCAGCAAGCCTGAGGCCTTGCCGGCACTGACGGTGGATGAACCGACGATCAGCATGGGCTTTGAAGCCAATACTTCGCCGTTCGTGGGCCAGGACGGCAAGTTCGTCACCAGCCGCCAGCTGCGTGAGCGGCTGATGCGTGAGGCCATGCATAACGTGGCCCTGCGGGTTGAAGATACCGCGAACGCTGATCGTTTCACGGTGTCGGGTCGTGGTGAGTTGCACCTGGCCATCTTGCTGGAGACCATGCGGCGGGAAGGCTACGAAGTGGCCGTGTCGCGTCCCCAGGTGGTGTACAGGGAAGTCGACGGTGAGCGCCAGGAACCGTTTGAAATGCTCACCGTGGACATGGAAGATTCGGGCCAGGGTGCAGTGATGGAGGCCCTGGGGGCCAGGGGTGGCGACCTGGAAAACATGATGCCCGATGGCAAGGGCAGGGTGCGCCTGGATTACGTGATTCCCTCGCGTGGCCTGATCGGTTTCCAGACAGAGTTCCGTACCCTGACCTCGGGCACCGGCTTGATGCATCACGTGTTCGATCATTACGGTCCGGTCAGGAATCGGGGTGTTGCCAACCGGGCCAGCGGCGTGATGGTTTCCAACGGACGGGGCAAGGTGCTGGCCTATGCGCTGTTCACCCTGCAGGATCGCGGCAAGTTGTTCGTAGCGCCGGGGGACGAGGTCTACGAGGGCCAGATCGTAGGTCTGCACAGCCGCGACAATGATTTGACCGTAAATCCGCTGAAGGGCAAGCAGTTGAACAATATTCGCGCCGCGGGCAAGGATGAAGCCCTGATCCTGACACCGCCCGTGCGTTTCTCGCTGGAGCAGGCCATGGAGTTCATCGAGGACGGAGAGCTGGTGGAAATTACGCCCCACTTCATTCGCCTGCGCAAACGTCACCTGACGGAAAATGAGCGCAAGCGCGAATCCCGTAAAGCGCCCCAGGATTAGGGACTGCACTCGCTGAGTCGACTCAGGACGGCAGCAAACTTCGGGCGACCCTTGGGTCGCCCGATTTCGTATTGGCCAGTGCCGATCTAATCCTTTGGTGTAGATTATTAAAAGTAGATTATTAATAAACCCATTTAATTTACTGAAAAATAGTAAGAAATATTGAATATGGGATGAATTTCCCATTTTCTCAATTTCGCTATGCAGATCACGTTTCTACGTGGCCCCGGGGGCTAGACTTCGTCCCAAGAACAAGAGTTCGGGGGGCAGCACCGGCGCTGGTTGGCGACGCTCCCCGCTAACGATTCGAAGGCGAAGGGGAATGCACGAGTTACTCAAACACCAGTTGGAGCTCGCAACTGGGCCCGGCAGTGACAAGCCGGACCTGGAAACCCTGCTGTCCCAGGTAAGTCGTTCCTACACCAAGCTCGAACAAGCCTCCACCCTGGCGCGCGGTGAAATCAAGCAGACCCGGGCGCAAAGCGACGGCAATCGAACCCTGCTGGAGCTGATCGTCAATAACGTGAAGGACACGGTCCTGACCGTGGATCGTTTTGGCGCCATCGAAAGTTTCAATTCCACCGGCGAGCAGATGTTCGGCTATAAGGTGAGCGATGTGCTGGGGCGTCCCCTGTCCAAGCTGATACCACCGGCCGGTGATATGCCCATCGACATGTTCCTGGATTCCCATTCGACCACCGTCACCTGCACCCATGCCGATCTGGCAGCCCAGGAAAGCCTGGCCGTGCACGCGGATGGTTCTTTGTTCCCGATCGAGATTTCCGTGAGCGAGGCGGCCCTGGGCTCGCGCGCCATGTATGTGGTGGGCATTCGTGACATCACCCAGCGCAAGGATGCAGAGCGCGCCTTGCGGGAGAGTGAGAGACGTTACCGCGGGCTGTTCGAGAACGTGGTGGATGGTGTTTACCAGACCTCGGTAGAAGGAACGCTGATCTCGGCCAATCCCGCGCTGGTAAGAATGCTTGGATTCAGCTCACTGAAGGAATTAAAGAAGTTCCCGAACCCGGAGGCGCTCTACCTGGTCCCCGAGGAACGCCAACTGTTGTTCCGCATGCTCAAGCGCAAGGGTGCGGTTCAGAACTTCGAGTACAAGATCCGCTTGCGGGATGGGACCATACGGGTAGTGATAGAAAACGCCCGCGCGGTGAAGGATCATCGCGATCGTGTGGTTTCCTACGAGGGCACAGTTAGAGATGTTACCGAGCGCCGGCGGGCCGAGTCGGCCGCCCAGCAGGAACGGGAACGTGCGTTGGTGACCCTGCGGTCCATTTCTGACGCGGTGGTCACCGCTGATGCCGACGGCAATGTGGATTACATGAACCCGGCCGCTGAGAACATCACGGGCTGGGAATTGCGGGCCGCCAGGGGCCGGCCGGCTGCCGAGATTTTTCAGGTCGTGCACCAGGACAGCACCGAGGTCCTTGAGTCACCCCTGGTGCGTTGCCTCCGCGAGGGCCGTCCACTGAATATGTCGCTGCGTGGGATCATCTTGAATAAGGCGGGTGATCCAGCCGCGTCCTACGAATCTGCCTCGCCGATTCGCGACCGTGATGGAGGCATAATCGGTGCGGTGATGGTTTTCCGGGACATCACCCTGGATGACGGTTTGCGTCGGCAACTTAGCTACCAGGCCAGTCATGATCAGCTAACCATGTTGCTAAACCGGCACGAATTCCAGCACCGCCTGGCCGATGCCATCCAGGAAGCCCATGACAGGCCGGGCTTGTGCCACGCACTGCTGTACCTGGATCTGGATCAGTTCAAGTTGGCGAATGACATGTTCGGGCACGCGGCCGGGGACGTGTTGCTGAAGAAAGTGACTAACCAGATCAAGGCCGGTGTGCGCAGCGATGACGTGCTGGCCAGGTTGGGCGGAGATGAGTTTGGCATTCTGCTGCACGGCTGCACCGTAGAACAGGCGGTGCTGGTGGCGGAAGGTCTGCGCAAGTCCATCAAGGGTCTGCGCTTCACCTGGGAAGGGAATTCCCTGAATGTGGCAGCCAGCATTGGCGTGGTCGAACTCGATCACTCGATGCCCGGCCCAGCCGTAGCCCTGAGCGCCGCCGACGTAGCCTGTTTCGCCGCCAAGGAGGCGGGGCGCAATCGCATCCACGTGTATGGCTCGGAAGCAGATACCAGTAGCGCGGGTGATCGCTTACAGGAAATGCGCTGGGTAAGCCGGATTAATGATGCCCTTGATGAAGACCGCTTTGAGTTGTTTTACCAGCCCATCGTACCGATTGGCGAGAACAATGACCGCCACGGTCACTACGAATTGTTACTGAGAATGCGCGGCGAAGATGGCGAGGTGATCGAGCCGGGCGCCTTCATTCCGGCCGCCGAGCGCTACAACCTGATGCCCATGCTGGATCGGTGGGTCGTTCGCACCGCCTTGTCCAAGCTGGCGAGCCTGGATGCGCAGGGCGAGCGGGCCGGCTACAGTCTGGCCATAAACCTGTCGGGTACTTCCCTGAACGATCCCGCATTCCTGGATGACCTGGTGCAGGAGCTTTCCGCACACAAGCTGCCCAAGGGCGCCTTGTGCTTTGAAATTACCGAGACTGCGGCAATCGCCAACCTGGCCAACGTGGCCCGGTTCATGCACAAATTAAAGGCCCTGGGTTGCACATTCTCGCTGGATGATTTTGGCAGTGGTTTGTCCTCGTTTGCCTATCTGCGTGACCTCCCGGTAGATTTTCTGAAGATTGATGGGCATTTCATCACCAACGTGGCCGATTGCACCATTGACCAGAGTATGGTGGATGCCATTACCCGCGTGGGCATAGCCATGGGTATCAAGACCATTGCCGAGCGAGTTGAGAGCAAGGTGGTGATGGATATGCTCGCCAGCCTTGGCGTGCATTATGCGCAGGGTTATTACATTGCCAGGCCGGAGTCGGTAAATTCCTTTTCACGCTTCGAAAATGGCGGTCGGCCGAAACTGCAACTGGCCTGACGCCCTCCCAGGTGCCGGCTTTAGCTTATTGTCTTGTACAGCCCGCCAGCAGTGGTCCGGGAAGTCGCCAGGCTGCGTTTCAGGCAGCGGGGATGAATCGAGTGGTCGTTCTTGTGGTGTTCCCCGGCTGCCGTTAGTCTAGTGTCATGACCAAGCATGGCGAGAATGAGTGAGTAGATCGACTGCCCAGGGCGAGCCCCCCACTGGCCTGAGCCAGGTAAGCGACATGCCGGAATCCCCATTGCTGGCCGATGGCGACCCCCCCGCGTTTGAGATTTTGAACGAGCGGCGAAGCCGGCCGTTGCTGTTGGCTTGTGATCACGCCAGCAACAGGGTGCCGGCGGCCTTGCAGGACCTGGGTCTGCCGGAGAGTTCGCTGCAGCGCCACATCGCCATAGACATCGGTGCGGCCAACGTGACGCGCTATCTGTCACGTATGCTGGATGCTACCGCTGTGCTGTGCAATTACTCGCGCCTGGTAATTGACTGCAACCGTGCGCTCACCGATCCAACCAGTATCCTGGCCCTGAGTGATGGCGAGTGGATACCGGGCAATCACGAACTGGCCGATGC